>NZ_JRVI01000057.1:0-13721 GCF_000783375.1 Sphingomonas sp. Ant20 | reverse complement strand
GAGACCACGCCGCCGCAGGTCGAGGTCCAGCCGCAGGACGCCGACGCGCCGGGCACGAACGACGACCCCGATGGCGCGCCGCGCCGTGGCTGGTGGCAGCGCACCTTCGGCTGACGCCGGAGCATAGCCGTTGAGACGGGCGCGATCGAAAGTTCGCGCCCGTTTTCATTTCGGCGCATTCGGACCAATTGGTTCCGGCGATCGGCCGCTTGGGTCGTGCTACGTCCTGCAGCTCACCATCGGGCGTCGGACCCGCCCACGTCGTCGTCCCCGCCATTGCTCCCCCGCCGTCGATCGACGATACTGCGCGATATGAAGCGCTTCGTCGCGGCCCTGACCGCCACCCTCCTGCTCTGGGCGCAACCCGCGCAGGCGCAGTCGATCCTCCGCGATGCGGAAACCGAAACGATGTTCGCCGAAATGTCCGGCCCGCTGATCACGGCGGCGGGCCTGTCGCCGCGCGACGTCAAGGTCGTGCTGATCAACGACGATTCGATCAATGCGTTCGTCGCGGGCGGCCAGACCGTCTATGTCCATTCGGGCCTGCTCCAGGCGGCGGACAATGCGAACGAAGTCCAGGGCGTGATCGCGCACGAACTCGGCCACATCGCCGACGGCCATGTCGTGCTCTCCGATCGCGGCACCAAACCCGCGATGGGCATGTACCTGCTCTCGATGGTGCTCGGCCTGGCGGCGATGGCGGCGGGCAGCGGCGAGGCGGGCGCGGGGATCATGGCGGCCGGACAACAGGCCGCGATGGGCAATTACCTGGCGTTCAGTCGCACGCAGGAATCCACTGCGGATGCGAGCGGCGCCAAATATCTGCGGGAAGCGAACGTCACCGGCCGCGGCATGCTGAGCTTTTTCAAGAAGCTGCAGCAGCAGGAATATCGCTTCGGCACCGCCAATATCGACCCGTTCATGCAGTCGCATCCGCTGTCGGGCGAGCGCGTCTCGGCGCTGACCGCGGATCTCCAGGCGTCGCCCGCCTGGGCGAACAAGCCCGATGCTGCGCTCGAGGAACGCTTCCGCCGCGTGAAGGCCAAGCTAGCCGGTTATGTCCTGCCCGCGCCGCGCACGCTGCAAAGCTATCCGCCGAGCGACCAGTCGATCTACGCGCATTACGCCCGAGCCTATGCCTATCATAAATCGGGCTATCCCGACAAAGCCGATGCCGAGGCGGATGCGCTGGTCAAGGCGAAGCCCGACGATCCCTATTTCCTCGAGATCAAGGGCCAGATCCTGCTCGAGGCTGGCAGGCCGGTCGAGTCGCTCGTCCCGTTGCGCGAGGCGACCGAGGGCTCGCGCAACAACCCGCTGATCGCCACGACGTTCGGCCACGCGCTGATCGCGACCGAGAACAAGGCGAATTATCCCGAGGCGACGAAGGTCCTGCGCACCGCGGTCGGCCGCGACGATCAGAATCCGTTCGCCTGGATGCAGCTCGGCACCGTCTACGAGCTGACCGGTGATACGGCTCGCGCGGCGCTCGCCACCGCCGAGCGCGCGAGCATGGGCGGCGACATGCGGACCGCATCGGCCAGCGCGCAATATGCGCTCGCCAACATCCCCGCCAACACCCCCGACTGGATCCGTGCGCAGGATATCGCAATGGCCGCGCAGAACGAGATGGACGACAATCCTAAGCAGTATAAGCGGCGCCGATGAACAAGATGATGTTGCCCGCCATCGCGGCGGTCGGGGCGGTCCTGGGCGGATTCGCGGTGTGGGGCTATGATCGCCAGGGCGGTGGCGTCGAGCGCGCGCAGGTCGAGGCGATCGTCCACGATTACATGCTCGCGCATCCCGA
Source organism: Sphingomonas sp. Ant20 (assembly GCF_000783375.1). Lineage (NCBI taxonomy): Bacteria > Pseudomonadati > Pseudomonadota > Alphaproteobacteria > Sphingomonadales > Sphingomonadaceae > Sphingomonas > Sphingomonas sp. Ant20. Next base: position 11,911 of record NZ_JRVI01000057.1, on the reverse strand, counting down.
GATCCTGCCCGAAGCGATGGAGAAACTGCGCGACCGCGAATCGGGCAAGACGGTCGCCGCCAACCGCGACGCGATCGTCACGCCGTTCGGCAGCGCCTGGGCGGGCAATCCCAAGGGCGACGTCACATTGGTCGAATATTTCGACTATAATTGCGGGTATTGCCGCGCGAGCCTGCCGATGATCGCAAAGCTGATCGCCGCAGACCCCAAGGTCCGCGTCGTCTTTCGCGAATTGCCGATCCTCAGCGCGGAAAGCCGCGTCGCTGCCCGCGCGAGCCTCGCGGCCGCCCAACAGGGCAAATTCGCGGCCTTCCACGACGCGCTCTACGCCGGCGGTCAGGTCAGCGACGCGACGATCGCGGCGCAGCGGCGAAGGCCGGGGTCGACATCAATCCGGCAGGCTTCACCAAGACCGCCGATGCCGAGATCGGCAAGAACATGGAGACCGCGGCCAAGCTCGGCATGACGGGCACGCCGAGCTGGGTGGTTGGCGACCGCATCCTGTCCGGTGCACTGCCGCTCGAGGACCTGCAAAAGGCGGTCGCCGCCGCCCGCGCCGGATAGGCCGACCTCGCAAATCCCCATTTCGTCATCCCCGCGGAGGCGGGGACCCATATTGGCGACGTCCGAGTTTATGGATCCCCGCCTCCGCGGGGATTACGATGGGGTCGCGTCAGGCCTTACTTTCACACCCCACCGCCCCCATCTTCCCCTCACTTAAAAGGGGCCCCAATGACCGAACCGATCCTGTCCGTTGCGGGCGTCACGAAGACTTACAAAAGCGGCACCACCGCACTCCACCCCGTCGATCTGGACATCCGCAAGGGCGAGATCTTCGCGCTGCTCGGGCCCAATGGGGCGGGGAAGACGACACTGATCAGCATCATCTGCGGAATTGTCACGCCCAGCGCTGGAACGATTACCGTCGCGGGCTTCGACGCGATCCACGACTATAAGCAGGCGCGCAGTCGCATCGGACTGGTCCCGCAGGAGCTGAACGTCGACATGTTCGAGACGGTGCTCGCCACCGTCACCTTCAGCCGGCGCCTCTTCGGTCGCTCGGGCCACAGCGCCTATATCGAACAGGTGCTGCGTGACCTGTCGCTTTGGGACAAGCGCCATGCGAAGATCATGGAATTGTCGGGCGGGATGAAGCGCCGTGTCCTGATCGCCAAGGCGTTGAGCCACGAGCCCGAGATCCTGTTCCTCGACGAACCCACCGCGGGCGTCGACGTCGCGCTGCGCCGCGACATGTGGAAGCTCGTCCACCGCCTGCGCGAGGGCGGCACGACGATCATCCTGACCACGCATTATATCGAGGAGGCCGAGGAGATGGCCGACCGCGTCGGCGTGATCAACAAGGGCAAGCTGCTGCTCGTCGACGACAAGGCATCGCTGATGAAACAGCTGGGCAAGCGCGAGCTCGATCTGGCGTTGCAGGAGCCGATGACCGCGATCCCGCCCGACCTTGCCGAATGGGACGTGTCGCTGCAGGACGAGGGCAAGCGCCTGCGCTATGTGTTCGACGCACAGGCGGACCATACCGGCATCCCCTCGCTCCTGCGCAAGCTCGCCGAACTCGGCATCGGCTTCAAGGATCTCGAAACCAGCAAGTCGAGCCTCGAGGACATCTTCGTCGATCTCGTCGGAGAGCGCGCATGAACACCCCCTTCCTCAACTGGCACGGCGTCTGGGCGATCTATCGTTTCGAAATGGCTCGGGCCCTGCGCACGCTGTGGCAGAGCCTCGTCACCCCCGTCCTCACGACGTCGCTCTATTTCATCGTCTTCGGCGGTGCGATCGGCAGCCGGATGCAGGAGGTCGGCGGCGTCGGCTATGGCAGCTTCATCGTCCCCGGCCTTATCATGCTGTCGCTGCTGACGCAGAGCATCGCGAATGCATCGATCGGGATCTACTTCCCCAAATTCACCGGCACGATCTACGAACTGCTCTCCGCGCCCGTGTCCGCGATGGAGATGGTGATCGGCTATGTCGGGGCGGCGACCACCAAGTCGGTGATCATCGGGTTGATCATCCTGGCGACCGCCGCCTGTTTCGTGCCGCTGCATATCGCGCATCCGTTCGCGATGTTCGCCTTCCTGATCCTGACGGCCGTTGCGTTCAGCCTGTTCGGCTTCATCATCGGCGTCTGGGCGAACGGCTTCGAACAGCTGAACTTCGTCCCCGCGCTGCTGATCACGCCACTGACGTTTCTGGGTGGCGCCTTCTACTCGATCGACATGCTGCCCCAGCCCTGGCGCACGCTCAGCCTGGCCAACCCGGTCGTCTATCTGATCAGCGGGTTTCGCTGGAGCTTCTTCGGGCAAGGTGATGTCGCGGTCGGCATCAGCCTCGCGGTGACCGCGGCGTTCCTCGTCGCCTGCCTCATCGTGATCGCGTTGATCTTCAAGACCGGTTGGCGGATGAAGAACTAGGCGCGCCACGCCCCGCGCGCCATTGGCCGCACGACCAGCGCATTGATGTCGATCGCGATGTGGAACGCAATCGCCATCCACACGCTGTTCGTCAGGCCGTAGAGCATGGACAGCGCCACGCCCGACAGCGTCGTCGCGACGACGCCGCGCCATCCCTGATAGCGGTGCACCCCGCCAAAGCATAAGGTGGCGATAATCGTCCCGGCCAGCGCGCTGCCGGACACCAGCGCGATCAGCAGCGGGAGGAACAAGCGGAAGAACAGCTCTTCGCTGATTCCGGCACTGATCGCGAGGGCGATGGCCGGGAGAATGTCCTCCCGCGTCTTCGGCAGGACATCGGGGAAGGTGCCGATCTGGAACGCGCGGCGGCCGCGGCGCCACAAGGCATGCGTGATCGCCGCGTTCGCGAGCGTGCCGAGCGCCATGCCGAGGATCAGTGGCGCGATCGGCAGGCGCGGCCAGTCGTCCGGCACCAGCGCGATTGCCGCCGGCTGCGCCGCCGCGAGCGGATTTTGGCCGAGCAGTACGAGGCCGATCAGAGCGGGCAGACCGAACGACACCGCCAACCCGACCGCCCAGGCCGTCATACGCTTTGCAGGGCCGCTCCCTGATCGTGTTGGCAGGCGAACGCGAAACGTCCGCCCCCGCCACAGGATCGCCAATACGTAGACGGCGACGATCGCGAGCAGTGTCTGCGCGACCATCACCGCGGCCGGATTAGTCGCGCAACAGGTCGTTGATGCTCGTCTTCGACCGCGTCTGCGCGTCGACGCGCTTGACGATTACGGCGCAGTAGAGCGCTGGCTTGCCGTCCCCGCCGCCGATCGAACCCGGCACGACGACCGCATAGGGCGGCACTTCGCCCTTGAAGACTTCGCCGGTCGCGCGGTCGATGATCTTGGTCGACGCGCCCAGATACACGCCCATCGACAGCACCGCGCCCTCACCGACGCGAACGCCCTCGGCGACCTCGGCACGCGCGCCGATGAATGCGCCGTCGCCGATGATCACGGGGTCGGCCTGAAGTGGCTCGAGTACGCCGCCGATGCCGGCACCGCCCGACAGATGGACGTTCTTGCCGATCTGCGCACAACTGCCGACCGTCGCCCAGGCGTCGACCATCGTGCCCTCACCGACATAGGCGCCGATATTGACGAAGCTCGGCATCAGGATCGCGCCCTTGGCGATGAAGCTGCCGCGGCGCGCGACCGCACCGGGAACAACGCGGATGCCGGCTGCGCGGAACTCGGCCTCGCCCCAGCCCGCGAACTTCGACGGCACCTTGTCGAACGCGGGTGCGCCGCCCGATCCACCGTCGATCACGACATTGTCGTTGAGGCGGAACGACAGCAGCACGGCCTTCTTCAGCCACTGATTGACCTGCCAACCGTCACCGGCGGGCTCCGCGACCCGCGCGGTACCCGCATCGAGCATCGCCAGCGCGCTGTCGACCGCATCGCGGATTTCGCCCTTCGTCTCCAAACCGAGATTTGCCCGGTCGTCCCAGGCGGCGTCGATGATCGTCTGCAGGTTGCTCATGATGTCTCCAGGATGGTTTCCAGCCACGGCGCGAGCACCGGGATGGTGAAATCGATATGATCGCGTTCCGCGCCCGGCGACTGTTCCGACCCGTTGTCGACCCACACCGTCGTCATGCCGATCGCCTTGGCGGGCAGCAGATTGCGGACCATGTCGTCGACGAACAGCGATTGCGCGGGGTCGATGTCGAACGCCGCGCAAAAGCCTGCATAGGCCGATGCATGCGGCTTGGGCATCAGGTCCATCGCATGAATGTCGTGGATCGCCTCGAAACTCGCGCCAAGCCCGAGACGGTCGAGGATCTTCAGCGCATAGGGCGTGTCGCCGTTGGTGAAGATCAGCTTGCGTCCGGGCAGCTTGGCGATCGCCGCGACCAGCGGCGCGTCATGCTCCAGCACGTCCATCTCGATGTCATGGACATGCGCGAGGAACGCGTGCGGATCGACGTGATGCTCGGTCATCAACCCCGACAGCGTCGTGCCGTGATTGTGGAAATAGCCCTTCTGCACGCGCCGCGCCTCGTCATGCTCGAGCCCGAGCAGGTCCTGGATGAACCCGGTCATCCGTGCGTCGACCTGCGAAAACAGATCGGCGCTCGCCGGATACAGCGTATTGTCCAGATCGAAGATCCAGTTGCGGACATGGTCAAGTCGGGCAAGCATCGGAGCGAACCTCTAGGCACCGCGGCGCGCAGGGACAAGCCGGCGCGGTCAGGTCACGCGGAGCGCGACGCAGCAAATTTGGCGGACACTGGATAAGCTACCGCTCGGTACCTATATCCAGTGCATGACACGCTATTCCCTGCTCGATCTCGTCCCCGTCGTCCAAGGCGGCACCGTTTCACAGTCGCTCGCCAATGCGGCCGATCTCGCACGCCATGCCGAGAGCGTCGGATTCCAGCGTTACTGGGTCGCCGAACATCACGGCATGACCGGTATCGCCTCCGCCGCGACGGCGGTCGTGATCGCGCATATCGCCGCCGCGACGCACACAATCCGCGTCGGATCGGGCGGGATCATGCTCCCGAACCACGCACCGCTGGTGATCGCCGAGCAGTTCGGGACGCTCGACGCGCTGTTCCCCGGCCGGATCGACCTTGGCCTCGGCCGCGCGCCCGGTTCGGACCAGAGGGTGGCACGCGCGATGCGCCGCACGCTCGAAACCGACGCCAACGCCTTCCCGCAGGACGTGATGGAGCTGCAGAGCTATTTTGCCAATGACGGCCAGACCGGCATCGTCGCGACGCCGGGCGCGGGCGCGGATGTCGAGATGTGGATTCTCGGCTCCAGCACCTTCGGTGCGCAACTCGCCGCCGCACTCGGCCTGCCCTATGCCTTTGCGTCGCACTTCGCGCCTGACGCGCTCGATGCGGCGCTCGCCATCTATCGACGCGATTTCCGCCCCTCCGCGCGGCTGGCAAAGCCCCACGTCATGGCGGGCTTCAACGTCTTCGCGGCAGATACTGATGCCGAGGCCGAACTGCTCGCCAGTTCGCAGCAACAGTCGTTCGTCGCGCTCCGCACCGGAAACCCTCGTCAGTTGCCGCCGCCGGTCGCGGGCTATCGCGAATCGCTCGGCGCGCAGGGCAACCAGATTCTCGACCATGTCCTGCAATGCTCGGCCGTGGGCAGCCCGGCCAAGGTCGCGCGCGGGATCGCCGCGTTCGTCGAGCGTACCGGCGTCGACGAGGTGATGGTGACGAGTGCGATCTACGATCACGAAGCGCGCAAGCGGAGCCTGTCGATCACCGCCGACGTGATGCAGGATATGAAGATCGCGGCCTGATCAGCTCGCGGCGGGCAGCCTCAGGCGGACCATGAGTCCGCCGAGGTCCTCACTCTCCTCGAGCCCGACTGTGCCCTCGTAGATTTCGGCGACGTCGCGGACGATCGCGAGCCCGAGACCCGTTCCCGGCTTGCCCGTATCGAGCCGGACGCCGCGATCGAAGATGCGGACGCGCTGTTCCTCGGGAATCCCAACGCCGTCGTCTTCGACCAGGAACTCGACGAACCCAGCCTGCGCGCCGACCGTCACGAAGACGCTGCCACCGCCGTATTTCGCGGCGTTCTCGATCAGATTGCCGAGCATCTCGTCGAGATCCTGGCGTTCGACATGGACCTTGAGCGTCTTGTCGCCGGTAATGTCGATGCGGACATGCCGATACAGACGAGCGACAGCACGCTCGACCGATTCGAGGCTAGGCCAGACATCGGCGCGACTATGCGCCGAACCGCGCCGGCCGACCGCACGGGCTCGGGCAAGGTGATGATCGACCTGGCGCCGCATCGTCCGCGCTTCACGAATGACGGTATCGGCCAGATCGTCTGATTGCGCAGTCGCGGCGTTCATGATCACGGTCAGCGGGGTCTTCAGCGCATGCGCGAGATTGCCCGCGTGCCGCCGCGCTTCCTCGGCCTGACGTTCGTTATGCTCGATCAGCGCGTTCAGTTCCTCAACCATCGGCGCGACCTCGATCGGCATCGCGCTGCCCACCCGGTTGGACTGGCCGGCGCGCATCCGCGCAATCTCCTCGCGGACACGGCGCAGCGGCCAGAGCCCGTAGAACGTCTGCATCGCGGCCATGATGATCAGGCCGAGACCGAGCAGCGCGAAGCTGCGAACCAGCGTGCGCCGCAGCGTCGTGATCTGCGCATCGAGCCCTTCGCGAGCCTGCGCGACCTGGAAGCGCCAGTGGATCTTCGATCCGGGCAGGACGACGTCGCGTTCGACGACCCGCAGCGATTCGTCGCGAAACTGTTTGCTGTCGTAGAAATGCACGTTCAGATCGTCATGCGACGACCCGAACGCCAGCCGCCGGTCCCAGAGCGAGCGTGATGGGAAATCCTCGCGCCCCCGGCCCGATACCTGCCAGTACAGGCCGGAACCGGGCTCGAGGAACCGCTGGTCGGCGGCGGCTTCGCGCGTGAAGATCACCTCGCCCTCGGGCCCGATCTCGGACGAACTTAGCAGCGAGCGGAGGACATACTCCAGCTGGTCGTCGAAATTGCGCGTCACCGCGCTCGACAGGACACGGTCGAGCGCAAACCCGCCCGCCCCCAGCAGCACCGTGATCCACACCGCCGCGATCAGGATCATGCGTCCAGACAGCGATCCCCTCGCCCGGGCCTGCACGTGAAGCGGCAGGTCGGCAGCCAGCGGGGGCGTGTTCATCAGGCGTCCGGCGCAATCATGTCGGTCAGGCGTCGGGATCTTCGAGGCTGTAGCCAAGCCCGCGGATCGTCGTGATCACGTCCTGACCCAGCTTCTTGCGGATACGCGTCACGAACACCTCGATCGTGTTCGAATCGCGATCGAAATCCTGGTCGTAGATATGCTCGATCAATTCGGTGCGGCTGACGACCTTGCCCTTGTGATGCAACAGATAGCTCAGCAGCTTATATTCCTGCGCGGTCAGCTTCACCGGCTCACCCGCACGCGTCACCTTGCCGCTGCGCGTATCGAGGCGGATGTCGCCGGCGGTCAGTTCGGAGGAGGCGTTACCGCTCGCACGGCGGATCAAGGCCCGCAGGCGCGCGATGAGTTCCTCGCTCTGGAACGGCTTTGCCACATAGTCATCGGCGCCCGCATCGAGCCCGGCGACCTTGTCGGACCAGCTGTCGCGCGCGGTCAGCACGAGGACGGGCATGACCTTGCCCTCCTTGCGCCAGCGGTCGAGCACGGTGAGGCCGTCGATCTCGGGCAGACCGAGGTCGAGCACGACGGCGTCGTAATTCTCGGTCGAACCCAGGAAATGCCCCTCCTCGCCATCGACTGCGAGGTCGATCGCATAGCCGGCGCCTCGAGGGTATTCTTGAGCTGAGCCCCGAGATTCGGCTCGTCCTCGACGATCAGAACGCGCATGATAATCCTCTCGCTTGAATTGCTCGCGGCCAGGCTACTGGCCGGTGCGGCCGATGATCTGGCCAGTCCGGCCATCGACGTCGACCCAGATCACATTGCCATTGCGCAGGAACTTCAGCGTGTAAATGCCGCTGCCCGCATCATAGTCGAAGCCAAGATACTGCGCGCCCTGCATCATCGGCATCACCCGCGCCTCGATCTCGCGCAGCGACAGCGACCGGCCGGTCCTGCGCGCTTCGAAGGCGGAACGCTGGTCGCCATGTCGCTGATCGGGAGCCTGCGCCACCGCAACGCCCGCCGCCAACGGCGTCAGCATCGGGAAAGCAGCAAGAGTTGTCAGGAACAGCAGCATCTTCATGGAGGTGGCATAGGCCCGGCGCATTGAACAGCCTGTGAATGAGGGCGACAGCAGGACGACAGCATAGTGTAACTTGCCTGCATCACCCGGCGACCCTAGGTGACCCGGACATGGCAGCACCTATTCTCGCATTCGAAGGCCTCGGCCTTGTCCAGGGTTCTGGATGGCTTTTTCGCAACCTCGACATCCATATCGGTCCGCGCGATCGCCTCGCGCTGATCGGGCGCAACGGCGCGGGCAAGACGACCTTGCTCAAGCTGCTCGGCGGCAGCATCGAGGGCGATGAGGGCCGCCGGACGATCGTCCCAGGCACGCGGGTCGTCATCCTCGAGCAGGAGCCCGACCTGCGCGGCTTTGCGACCCTGCGCGATTACGTGATGGGCGGCGACGATGCGCCGGTCAGCTACGAAGCCGACTCGATCGCCGATCAGCTCGGCATCGATCTGTCGCGCGAAGCCGCATCCGCCTCGGGTGGCGAGCGCCGCCGCGCGGCGATCGTCCGTGCGCTGGGGCAGGACCCCGACGTGCTGCTGCTCGACGAGCCGACCAACCATCTCGACATCGGCGCAATCGAATGGATCGAGGACTGGCTCAAGCGCTTCCGCGGCGCGTTTGTCGTGATCAGCCATGACCGTACCTTCCTGACGCGTCTCACCAAGCAGACCCTGTGGCTCGACCGCGGCGCGATCCGGCGTGCGGAGATCGGTTTCGGCGGATTCGAGGCGTGGACCGAACAGGTCTATGCCGAGGAACAGCGCCAGGCCGAGAAGCTCGACGCACGCCTGAAGCTGGAAGAGCATTGGCTGCTTCGCGGCGTCACCGGGCGGCGCAAGCGCAACCAGGGACGCTTGACCAAGCTGCACGAGATGCGCGCCGAACGCGCCTCGATGATCGGGCCGCAGGGTTCGGCCAACCTCGTCACCAGCAGCGATGACACCAAGTCGAAGGTCGTGATCGACGCGAAGCACGTCACCAAGGCGTATGGCGACCGGACGATCATCGGCGACCTGACGTTGCGCGTCACGCGCGGCGACCGGATCGGCATTGTCGGCCGCAACGGCGCGGGCAAGTCGACGCTGCTGAAGCTGCTGACCGGCGAGATCGAACCCGATGGCGGGACGATCAAGCTCGCCAAGACGCTCGATGCGGTCGTCATTGATCAGCAGCGCAGCCTGATGGCGCCCGAGAAGACGGTGCGCGAAGTCGTTGCCGATGGCGGCGACTGGATCGACGTGCTCGGCGTCCGCAAGCATATCCACGGTTATCTGAAGGAGTTCCTGTTCGACCCGAACATGGTCGACGCCAAGATCGGGTCGCTATCGGGTGGCGAGCGATCGCGGCTGCTGCTCGCGCGCGAATTCGCCAAGCCGTCGAACCTGCTCGTGCTCGACGAGCCGACCAACGATCTCGACCTCGAAACGCTCGACCTGTTGCAGGAGGTGATCGGCGATTATGACGGCACCGTCCTGATCGTCAGCCATGATCGCGACTTTCTCGACCGGACCGTGACGATCACGCTCGGGCTCGACGGGTCCGGGACCGTCGATGTCGTCGCCGGCGGATATGAGGATTGGGAAAAGCGCCGTGCGACCCAGACCAGCGGCAAGCGGGCCTCCAAGAAGGTCGCCGCGACCGCGCCGCCGGCCCCCGCGCCCCGCGCGAAACTGACCTACAAGGATCAGCGCGACTATGAGTTGCTCCCCAAGCGGATCGAGGCGCTCGACGCTCAGATCGCGAGCGATGCCGCAAAGCTTGCCGCGCCGAACCTGTACATGCGCGACAATGCGACCTTCGCCAGGCTGACCGCCGCGATCGAGGCGCGCGCGCCGAAAAGGAGGCTGCGGAACTCCGCTGGCTCGAACTGGCGGAGCAGGTTGGCGAATAGCGGCAGCTAAACCGTTCCGAACCATTTGGAACTTGACACATGTTACCGCGTTGCAGCATCCCGCCATTGTACGTTTTGGAGAGTCTTATGAAGCTGAAGAACCTGACCGGTAGCGCGCTCGCTATCGCTATGATGTCCACGTCGGTTGCAGCCGTTGCTGCGCCTGCCAACCCTGCGTCGAGCCTGTCGGTTTCGAAGGCACGCATCGGTTCGGCAACGACCGGCAAGAACAAGGCTGCAGGCGCTGGCGTGATCGCCGGCCTGATCGCAGCTGGCGTCGTTGCGATCGGCGTTGTCGCCATCGTCAAGGACGACAACGACAACGATTCGGACAGCAACTAAGCTGTTCTGAGGGTCGCGCTTAGGCGCCGGCCCTTTTTACGTTATTTGCTGATCGCGCGCCCGGACCGCCCCGCCAAGTCAACGATATACTGCCAGGCAACACGCCCGGAACGACTTCCCCGCTGCGTTGCCCATGTCAGGGCCTCGTCGGGCTGAAATGGGAGGTCGTGTAGCGCCGCATAGCCCGCGACGATCGCCAGATAGCCGTCCTGATCGACGGCATGAAACCCCAGACTGAGTCCGAACCGATCCGCCAGCGCCAGCTGGTCGTCGATCGAATCGCGTGGATTGATGGCACTTTCCTGTTCGGCGATATCGCGTGGCGCCAGATGCCGGCGGTTCGCCGTCACGGCCAGACGCACATTGGCGGGACGTGGCTCTGCACCGCCTTCGAGCACGGATCTCAGCACACGCGCCTCAGACGAAGTATCGATGCCGAGATCGTCGACGAAGACGATGAAGGCGCGGTCCACGGGTGCCAGCATCGCAAACAGGTCCGGCAGCGCGGTCATGTCGGCGATCTCGATCAGCGCGACATTGCCCTGTTCGGCCTGGACCGCGGCGACGACGCTTTTCACCAGCGCCGATTTACCGGTGCCGCGCGCGCCCCATAGCAGCACGTCATGCGCTGCGTGGCCGCGGGCGACCCGCCGGACCATGTCCAGCAGCAGGTGCTTCTGCCGATTGATGCCGATAAGCAGATCGAGCGGCAGCGGGGCGAAACCGCGGATCGGAACGAGCGACTGGTTGCGCCACACATAGGCGGGAAACGCCAGACAGTCCGCTACTGGCGGCGGCGGCGGCGAGAGGCGTTCGAGCGCGGCGGCGATCCTGTCGAGCGGGTCGGTCATCGCGCGGTCATGACGGCACCGCCGCCGTGCGACAAGGTCTAACGGAGCTGGGCGAGATGGCTGGCGATGGCGCGATCCCCGGGGGCCAGCGCTACCGCCTTGGTCAGCACCTGCCGCGCACCGTCCAGCTTGCCGACGCCCGCCAGCGCGATGCCATAGGCGTCGGTCGCCGCTGCATTCATCGGCGCAAGCGCATGGGCGGCGCGCGCATAGCGAAGCGCTGCCGTATCTGCGCCGTCACGCGGCGCCGCCCCGGCATAGCGCGCGCGAGATCTGTTAGCAGCCCCGCGTCACGATTGCCGATCCGCCGGCGCACCGCTTCGAGCGTCTCGATCGCCGCGGTCCAGTTGCCAGCCATCACGTGCCAATGGCCAAGAATTCGCTGGCCGGTCGGGCTCTGCGGATTTTGCGAAAGATACAGGGCCAGCGCGGTCGACGCCTGGCGTTGGCGCGAGACCCGGCTCAGCGCGTCGACCAGGCGCAGCATCGTCGGTTCGTCGAAGCTGAGATCCGCAGCACGCGCATAAAGCGGTACAGCGTCCGCGTAACGCCCCGTCACCGCAAAGGTGTCGCCCAGCGCCAACTGGGCGGCGGGCGCGCCGGGGCTTGCCCGCGCAAGGCTGCGCGCGGGCAAGCGCAT
>NZ_JRVI01000056.1:0-16878 GCF_000783375.1 Sphingomonas sp. Ant20 | reverse complement strand
CCGGGAATGCGGGCTCTGGTTCCGGCTGCGGCAGGGCCGGGTCGGGCCCGGTCCGGCCCCGCCGGCACCACGCGCACCACGCCCGGCAACTGAGGACCTAGGGGCTCGGCCCCGTCCCCCGAGCAACGTCATCCTGACGAAAGTCAGGACCCAGAGCCATTAACGGCACGCGCGTTACCCTGGGTCCTGACGTTCGTCAGGATGACGATTGGCGTCGCGCGCTTGGAAAGAACGGACGGCCCCTAGCCCCGCTGACGAACCAGAACATTGGGGGATCATTTTCGCATCCGGATCGTCTAAGGGACGAACCGATGCTGACAGAACTCTCCATCCGCGACGTGGTATTGATCGAGGCGCTCGACCTCGGCTTCGGCCCGGGGCTCGGCGTGCTGACCGGCGAGACCGGGGCGGGCAAGTCGATCCTGCTCGATGCGCTCGGGCTCGCGCTCGGCGGCCGTGGCGACAGCGGACTGGTCCGGCATGGCGCGGCGCAGGCGGTCGTCACCGCGACCTTCGATCCGCCCGCCCCCGGCACGCCGCTGATGGCGCTGCTCGACGAGAACGGGCTGACGATCGAGGCGGGCGAACCGCTCATCATCCGCCGCATCGTCAAGGCCGATGGCGGCAGCCGCGGCTTCGTCAACGACCAGCCGGCCTCCGCCGGGCTGCTGCGCGAGATGGCGCCGACGCTGGTCGAGATCCACGGCCAGCATGACGAGCGCGGCCTGCTCAACCCGCGCGGCCACCGCGCGCTGCTCGACATTTTCGGCCGTACCGAACCCGCCGCGACGACGCGCGCGTGGACCGCATTGCGCGAGGCCGAGGACGCGCTGGCCACTGCCCGCGCGGATATCGAGAGCGCCGCGCGTGATCGCGACTGGCTCGAACACACCGTCGCCGAACTGACCGCGCTGGGGGCCGAACCCGGTGAGGAGGAGACGCTCGCCGATACCCGCCGCTCGATGCAGCGCGCGGAGAAGATCGCGGACGACCTGTCGGCGATCGACGACTATCTCGAAGGCTCGGACGGCGGGCTCGCCAAGCTGCGCCAGGCGGCGCGCGTGCTGGAGCGGATCTCGGGCGATCATGTCGCGCTCGCCGACGCGCTCGCCGCGGTCGACCGCGCGGTGATCGAGGGATCGGTCGCCGAGGAACGGATGCGCGATGCGCGGATCGACCTCGCCTATGACCCGCGCAGCCTCGAGGACGACGAGGCGCGGCTGTTCGAACTTCGCGCGATGGCACGCAAACACCGCGTCCAGCCCGACGACCTCGCCGCGCTGACCGATGAGATGCGTGCCCGGCTCGAACGACTCGACGCGGGCGAAGGCGGGATCGCGGTGCTCGAGGCGACGCTCGCCAAGCGCGTGCCGCCTACGACAAGGCTGCGGACGCGCTCTCGGCCCGCCGTGCCAAGGCTGCGCTGCGACTCGACACCGCGGTCGCGGGCGAACTCGCGCCGCTGAAACTCGACGCCGCCCGCTTCCGCACCGTCTGCGCCCCGCTCGGCGAGGAGGGCTGGTCGGGCGCGGGCAAGGACCGTGTCGAGTTCGAAATCTCGACCAACCCCGGCGCGCCGTTCGCCGGCCTCACCAAGATCGCCAGCGGCGGCGAATTGTCGCGCTTCATCCTCGCGCTCAAGGTCGCGCTCGCGGAAGAAGGCGGCGCGACGACGATGGTGTTCGACGAGATCGACCGCGGCGTCGGCGGCGCGGTCGCCAGCGCGATCGGCGAGCGACTCGCACGCCTCGCGCAGAGCACGCAGCTGCTCGTCGTCACGCACAGCCCGCAGGTCGCGGCGCGCGGCGCCAAGCATCTGCTGATCGCCAAGAGCAACGACGGCACCGTCACGCGCACCGGCGTCCGCGCGCTCGACGAGGCCGAACGCCGTGAGGAGATCGCCCGGATGCTCTCGGGCGCGACGATCACCGACGAAGCGCGCGCACAGGCCGAACGACTGCTCGAAACCGCCTGACACTCTTGCCGCGCGCGGGGCAGCTGCCTAACCCCGCGATCATGACTGCGCTGCCCACGTCCGCCCTTCCCGCCACCGAAGCGGAGGCCGCCGCCGAGCTGGCGACGCTCGCCGAGCGCATCGCCTATCACAATGCGCGCTATCACACCGACGACGCGCCCGAGATCAGCGACGCGGAGTATGACGCGCTGGTCCGCCGCAACACCGCGATCGAGGCCGCCTTCCCCGCCAGCGTCCGCGCCGATTCGCCGAGCCGCAGCGTCGGCGCCGCCCCCGCCGGGCACCTGTCGAAGGTCGCGCACGCCAAGCCGATGATGAGCCTCGACAACGCGTTTTCGGACGAGGAGGTCGAGGAGTTCGTCGGCCGGGTCCGTCGCTTCCTCAAGCTCGCCGACGACGCCCCTGTCGCGCTCACCGCCGAGCCCAAGATCGACGGCCTGTCCTGCTCGCTGCGCTACGAGGACGGCCGGCTGGTCCAGGCGCTGACCCGCGGCGATGGCCAGGTCGGCGAGGACGTCACCGCCAATGTCCGCACGATCGCCGACATCCCGCAGCAACTGGCCGGCGAGCCCCCCTACCCTGCGGTCTCGAAATCCGCGGCGAGGTCTATATGGCAAAGGCCGACTTTGCCGCGCTCAACGCCCGCCTGCTCGCGGACGCCGCACAGACCGGCAAGGAGGCGCGCCAGTTCGCCAACCCGCGCAACGCCGCCGCCGGTTCGCTCCGCCAGAAGGACGCGAGCATCACCGCCGAGCGCACGCTGCGATTCCTCGCACATGGCTGGGGCGAGGCGAGCACCGTCCCCGCGGAGACACAGTCCGCGATCGTCGACCAGTTCCGCGCCTGGGGCTTCGCGGTTGCCGACGGCTTCGCGCGCGTCGAGGACGAACAGGGCGCGCTCGGAATCTACCGTGCGATCGAGGCCGGCCGGGCCGAGCTGCCCTTCGACATCGACGGTGTCGTGTACAAGGTCGACCGGCTCGATTGGCAGGCGCGGCTCGGCCAGGTCGCGCGCGCGCCGCGCTGGGCGATCGCGCACAAATTCCCCGCGGAGCGCGCGCAGACCACGCTCAACGCGATCGACATCCAGGTCGGCCGCACCGGCGCGCTGACCCCGGTCGCGCGACTCGACCCCGTCACCGTCGGCGGCGTCGTCGTCACCAACGCGACGCTCCACAATTTCGACGAGATCGAGCGGCTCGGCGTCCGCGTCGCGACCGCGTCCTCGTCCAGCGCGCGGGCGACGTCATCCCGCAGATCGTCGAGAGCCTGACCGCCGCCGAGGATCGCCCCGCCTATGTCTTCGACCGGCTCTGTCCCGAGTGCGGGTCGGCCGCCGAGCGCGAGGAGGGCGAGGTCGTCTATCGCTGCACCGGCGGGCTGATCTGCCCCGCACAGCGCGTCGAGCGGCTCATCCATTTTACCTCGCGCCACGCCTTCGACATTGGCGGGCTCGGCCAGACCCTGGTCGAGGCGTTCTTTCGCGATGGCCTGATCGAGTCGCCCGCCGACATCTTCCGCCTCACCGAGGAACAGCTGGTCGCGCGCAAGAAGGATGGCCGCGTCTGGGCGGCCAAGCTGATCGCGGCGATCGACGCGCGACGCAGCATCGCGCTCGACCGCTTCCTCTTCTCGCTCGGCATCCGCCATGTCGGCGAGATCACCGCACGCGACCTCGCCCGCCGCTATCGCTCGGCCAAGGCGCTCGGCAGCATGCTGCGCCGCGCGGTGTTCCTGTATCACAGCATCACGCCGGTACTCGGCGAGCCCGAACGCAAATATGTCCTGCGCCGCGACAAGCTGCTCGTCGGCGTGATCGAGACCGCGGGCGTCGGCCCCGAGGTCGCCAACGCGCTGATCGGCTTCTGCGCCGAGCCGCACAACCGCGCGGTCGTGTTCGACCTGCTGCGCGAAGTGACGCCCGCCGACGTCGTCCACGAAACCCGCGATTCGGACGTCAGCGGCCAGACGCTGGTCTTCACCGGCAGCCTCGAGACGCTCAGCCGCGACGAGGCCAAGGCACAGGCCGAGCTGCTCGGCGCTCGCGTCGCAGCCACGGTTTCGGCCAAGACCGACCTCGTCATCGCCGGCCCCGGCGCGGGGTCGAAGCTGAAGAAAGCGACCGACCTGGGGATTCGCGTGATCACCGAGGCGGAATGGGCGGCGATCGTCGCGGCGAGCTGAACGCGCAGCGTGCCACGCACTTGATCGAGATTGGTTCCGTCGTGGACCAGTCGATGCCGGGCCGTGGCTTTTTTGCAACGCAATATGACGGAGTGCGTCCGGCGCAACACGCGACTCGCCAATGTCATGGAACCGAAATATTTGGAGCGCAGGGGCGCGGCTGACCGAACGATCAAGTCGCGGATCTCGAGCATAAGCTCAAAGGGGACATTTCAAATGCGTAACAACCTTTTCCTGGGTGCGGCGGCGATTGCGCTGATCGCGCCGATGGCCGCGTCCGCGCAGGAGACGACCTCCTCGATCCGCGGCACTGTTACAGCCAATGGCGCGCCCGTAGCCGGCGCGACGGTGGTGATCCTGAACGTGCCGTCGGGTTCGCGCTCGACGCAGACGACCGACGCCTCGGGCAGCTTCAATGCCGGCGGCCTGCGCGTGGGTGGTCCGTTCACCGTCACGGTCACCGCGGCGGGCTATCCCGAAACGTCGATCACCGACATCCAGACCACCGTCGCGCAGACCTATGAACTGCCGATCGAGCTGGCCGCCGCCGAATCTGGTGGTGCGGACATCGTCATCACCGCGTCGTCGCTGCCCCGCGCGCGCAACGTCAGCCAGGGCCCGGCAACGGTCCTGAACGCCGAGCAGATCGGCTCGGTCGCATCGGTGAACCGCGACGTCCGCGACCTGATGCGCCGCGATCCGTTCGCGCGTCTCGACGACACCCCCTCGGGCGGTCGTGCCGTTTCGTTCGCCGGCCAGAATGCGCGCTTCAACCGCTTCTCGGTCGACGGCGTGCCGGTCACCGACAATTTCGGCCTCAACCCCGACGGCCTGCCGACCCGCCGCGCGCCTATCCCGTTCGATTCGATCGGCCAGTTCCAGACCAAGGTCGCGCCCTATGCGTCCGCGAAGGCAACTTCCAGGGCGGCGCGATCAACGCAATCCTGAAGTCGGGCACCAACGAATTCCACGGCACGGGCTTCTATGCCTATTCGGACGACAGCCTGACCGGCAACCGCACGAAGGCAGGCCCCGGCGTTCCCACCGGCCGCGTCAACATTCCCGACTTCAAGTACGAGAATTTCGGCGCGGAGCTGTCCGGGCCGATCATCAAGGACAAGCTGTTCTTCATGATCGCGGGCGAGCGCATCCGTGCGAACACCCCGATCGTCGAGGGTACCGCCGGCACCAACGCCGGTACGGTCGTCCCCAACATCACCGACGCACAGGTCGGCCTGATCCAACAGATCGCGGACTCGCGCTACGGCTATGACACCGGCGGCGTGCTGCAGGATTCGAACGATCGCGACGATCGCCTCGTCGCCCGTATCGACGCCAACCTGTCGGATACGCAGCGCGCGTCGCTGACCTATCTCTACACGAAGGATTCGATCCAGCTCGGTCAGAACACCTTCGTCACGGGCACGCCCGGGCTTGGCCTCGAGTCGAACGGCTATATCTCGTCGAACCGCCTCCACACCGGCGTCGCGCAGCTGAACAGCGACTGGAGCGAGGAATTCTCGACCGAAATCCGCGGTTTCTACAAGGACTATAAGCGCGGTCAGGACCCGATTCTCGGCCGTGGCTTCGCCCAGATGCAGGTCTGCACCGCGCCGACCTCGGATCGCAGCACCGGCACCGCCACCAACAACGACCTGTCCAACACCTGCCAGTCGGGCTTTGGCAACGTCTCGTTCGGACCGGACATCTCGCGCCAGTCGAACGAACTGACCAGCCGCAGCTTCGGTGGCCTGGTGCAGGGGCGCCTGACGCGGGACAATCATGACGTCCGCGTGTTCGGTGAGTTCACCGATTCGAAGATCAACAACCTGTTCGTCCAGCGGACCGCGGGCGATTACTACTTCGACTCGATCGCCGATTTCCAGGCCGGCAATGCGCAGCGTTTCCGCTATGGCAATGCCGTTCCGTCGCTCGACCCGGTCAACGGTGCTGCGCGCTTCCGCTACCAG
This sequence comes from Sphingomonas sp. Ant20, assembly GCF_000783375.1. NCBI lineage: Bacteria > Pseudomonadati > Pseudomonadota > Alphaproteobacteria > Sphingomonadales > Sphingomonadaceae > Sphingomonas > Sphingomonas sp. Ant20. The sequence continues at coordinate 10,749 of NZ_JRVI01000056.1, read as the reverse complement.
TCCTACAGCTTCGGTGTTCAGGACACGTGGCGCGTGAGCGACCTGTTCACGCTGTCCTACGGCGCACGCTACGACACTTTCGGCGGCCATAGCCGTCCCGAGCTGAACTCGGCATTCCTGTCGCGCTACAACTTCCCGAACACCGCCTATATCTCGGGCCGCGGCGTGTTCCAGCCACGCATCGGGTTCGACTTCAAGCCGGTGTCGGCGGTGTCGCTGCGCGGCGGTATCGGCATCTTCTCGGGCGGCGCGCCCGACGTCTATGTCTCGAACAGCTTCTCGAACACGGGCTTCCTGACCAACGCGATCGACGTCCGCCAGAACAACAACAACAGCTACACGATCGCCGGGCTGTCCGCGGCGGACGCGCAGACCAACGGCGGCGCGATCCTGACCAACGTGAACGGCACGGCGGTCCCGGCGGCGGCCAATGGCGTGCTTACCAACGCGACGGTCAACACGCTTTCGCCGACCAACGCGCTCGATCCGAACTTCAAGGTGCCGTCGCAGTGGCGTGGCACGCTGTCGGCCGACTATGATCCCAACTGGGGTGGCACGTTCGGCGATGGCTGGCACTTCGGCGCCGACTTCCTGTGGTCCGACGTCCGCAACCAGGTGTTCTTCACCGATCTGCGCGTCGCGCCGACGGCATTGCGGACGCCAGATGGCCGCGTACGCTATGCCTCGCGGACCACGTTCGCCGACACCAATTCGGACCTGTATCTGACGAACACCACGCGTGGCCGCAGCTACATCGGCGTCGCGCGCGTCAGCAAGGACTTCGATTTCGGCCTCAACCTGGGCGTCAGCTACACCTATCAGGACATCAAGGATCAGGCGCCGGCAACGTCGTCGACCGCGTCGTCCAACTACGGCAACGGCGCGTTCCTCGATGCCAACGGCGCCGCCTATGGCATCTCGAACGACCAGGTGAAGCACAACATCAAGTATAACGTCAGCTTCAACCACGCGTTCTTCGGCGACTACAAGACCAACTTCACGCTGTTCGGCGAGACGCGTATCGGTCGCCCGTACAGCTACACGATGCAGGATCTGTCCTCGAACCGGTCGCCGGTGTTCGGCACGATCGGCAGCGCATCGCGCTACCTCCTCTACGTGCCGACCTCGACCACCGATGCGCTGGTGTCGTATGACAGCGTGGCAACGCGGGACACGTTCGAGGCGCTGATCAACTCGACTGACCTGAAGAAGTATCGTGGCAAGATCACGCCGCGCAACGGCTTCAACTCGAAGTGGTTCACGCGTTTCGACCTTCATCTGTCGCAGGAAATCCCGACCTTCGTCGGCGCCAGCCGCGTCCAGCTGTTCGCGGATATCGAGAACGTCACCAACTTCCTGAACAAGAACTGGGGCCAGATCCGCGAATACCAGTTCCCGTACACGATCCCGGCGGTTCGCGTTCAGTGCCTCCAGACGGCGGTCGCGACCGGCACGGCGCCGGGCGCAGCGGTCACGGCGAATTCGAGCCAGGCCTGCGCACAATATCGGTACAGCGCGCCCGCATCGGCGCCGAGCGACACGATCTATTCGCGTCAGTCGCTCTACTCGATCCGCGTCGGCGCACGGTTCAGCTTCTGAGCCCTATCGCCTCGACGTGACGACCGGGCCGCCGTTTCCAGATGGGAAACGGCGGCCCTTTCGCGTCCGGTCACCGGCCCTTCGCCGCCGGCACGAAAATCTCCTGGAGCCGCAACCACTTTTGCGCCCGCCGCCGCCCGCGTGTAAGACCGCGAGCAACCATGGCCAGTTCCCCCGCCCCGTCTTCCACCCAGCCCCCCGGCACGCCCCCCCCGCCTGCCCTTTTCCGCGCGGCCGTTCTTCGAGAACAAGGCGCGCGCGTTCTGGACGCTGCAGGCGGTGGGCTGGAGCGGCTATCTGATGCTGCGCGGCGTGTCGTCGGTGTCGAACGGCCTCACGCTCACCTCGATCATCCCGGTCATCATCGAGGCGATCGTCGGCTATTGCATCACGCTGCTGCTCTCGACGCTCTATGGCTATTACCGCCGGATCCCGCGCGTGATCGGGCTGTTCCTGACGATCGCGACGCTGGCGGCGGCGACGTTTCTCTATGCGGTGCTCGACGCCTTTTCCTTCTCGTTCATCCAGACCGCGACGCCGGGAATCACGATCACCCGCATGCTCGGCTTCGTGTTCCTCAACTTCGTCACGCTGGCAGGCTGGTCGGCGCTGTATTTCGGGATCAACTTCTACCTGATCGTCGAGGAGCAGATCGATCAGATGCAGCATCTGGAGAATCAGGCCTCCTCTGCGCAGCTCGCGATGCTGCGCTATCAGCTGAACCCGCATTTCCTGTTCAACACGCTGAACTCGATCTCGACGCTCGTGCTGCTCAAACAGACCGAGCGCGCGAACGCGATGCTGTCGCGGTTGTCGTCGTTCCTGCGCTACACGCTGGCCAATGAGCCGACCGCGCACGTCACCGTCGCGCAGGAGATGGAGACGCTGAAGCTGTATCTCGAGATCGAGAAGATGCGGTTCGAGGACCGGATGCGGCCCAAATTCGACATCGACCCCCGCGCCGAACGCGCCCGCCTGCCCTCGCTTCTGCTGCAACCGCTGGTCGAGAATGCGATCAAATATGCGGTCACGCCGCAGGAGGAAGGTGCCGAAATCTGCGTCACGGTGCGGCTGGCCGGGGAACGGGTGCAGATCGCCGTATCCGATACCGGACCGGGCTTGATCGATGGCCGGATCAGTCCAAGCCTTTCAACAGGCGTCGGGCTCGCTAATATTAGAGACAGGTTGGCGCAGGCATATGGCCCCGACCATCGTTTTGAAACCCGCTCCACGCCCGCTGGCGGCTTCTCGGTCGAGATCGAGATTCCCTATCAGCTTGAAGACGTGAACAGAGAGGCCGCATGACCATCCGTACCATTCTCGTCGACGACGAGCCGCTGGCGATCCAGGGGCTCGAACTCCGCCTCCAGGCGCATGAAGACGTCGAGATCATCGAAAAATGCTCGAACGGCCGCGAGGCGATTCGCGCGATCAAGACGCACAAGCCCGATCTCGTCTTCCTCGATATCCAGATGCCCGGCTTTGACGGCTTCTCCGTCGTCCAGGGGCTGATGGAGGTCGAACCACCGCTGTTCGTCTTCGTCACCGCCTATTCGGACCACGCGCTGCGCGCGTTCGAGGCGCAGGCGGTCGATTATCTGATGAAACCGGTCGAGGAATCGCGGCTTGCCGACACGATCGAACGCGTCCGCCAGCGCCTGTCGGAAAAGCGCGGCGTCGAGGAGGTCGACCGGTTGCGCGAAGTGCTTGCCGACGTGGCGCCGGATGCGGCGGCCGACATGCCGGACGGCGATGCGGTGTCCGCCAACCGCTTCGAAAAGCTCATCAACATCAAGGATCGCGGCCAGATCTTCCGCGTCGATGTCGACACGATCGAGCGGATCGACGCGGCCGGCGATTATATGTGCATCTACACCGGCGACAACACGCTGATCCTGCGCGAGACAATGAAGGATCTGGAGAAGCGCCTCGACCCGCGCCGGTTCCAGCGCGTGCATCGCTCGACGATCGTCAATCTCGACCTCGTCAAGCAGGTAAAGCCCCACACCAATGGCGAATGCTTCCTCGTGCTGAACTCAGGTGCGAGCGTGAAGGTGTCGCGCTCCTATCGCGACGTGGTGGCGCGCTTCGTTCACTAGAACGCGGCGGGTCGTCTCCCGCCGCTCCATACTCCCCGCCGTCATCCTGACGAAAGTCAGGATGACGGGAGGGCGAGAGGCGCCGCCCCGCGATCGGCGCTGCCCCGCCTCGCCCGCCCCCTCGCAAAACCATGCTGCATCTGCTACGCCCGCGGCCATGCTGAACCTGAACAATATCACGGTGCGCCTCGGCGGACGCGTTATCCTCGACGGCGCCAGTGCGGCGCTGCCGCCGGGCAGCCGCGTCGGGCTGATCGGCCGCAACGGCGCGGGCAAGTCGACGATGGTGCGCGTGATCGCAGGCCAGCTGGAGCCCGATGACGGCTCGGCGGACATGCCCAAGGGTGCGCGCATCGGCTATCTCGCGCAGGAAGCCCCGCACGGCGTGAAGACCCCGTTCGAGACCGTGCTCGAGGCCGATCTCGAACGCGCCGCGCTGATGCTCGAGAGCGAGACCAGCGAGGATCCCGACCGGCTCGGTGACGTGTACGAGCGGCTGATCGCGATCGACGCCTATACCGCGCCCGCGCGTGCGGCGCAGATCCTGCTCGGCCTCGGCTTTGACGAGGAGATGCAGGCCCGCTCGCTCGACAGCTTCTCGGGTGGCTGGAAGATGCGCGTCGCGCTCGCCGCGCTGCTGTTCTCGCAGCCCGACCTGCTGCTGCTCGACGAGCCTTCGAACCATCTCGATCTCGAAGCGGTGATGTGGCTCGAGGACTTCCTCAAGAGCTACAAGGCGACGATCGTCGTCGTCAGCCACGAGCGCGATTTCCTTAACAACGTCGTCGATCACATCCTGCATCTGCAGGGCGGCAAGATCACGCTGTATCCCGGCGGCTATGACGCGTTCGAGCGCCAACGTGCCGAGCGCCTCGCGCAGATCGAGGCGGCGCGCGCCAACCAGGCGGTGCAGCGCGAGAAGCTGCAGGAATATATCGCGAAGAATTCCGCGCGTGCCTCGACCGCCAAGCAGGCCCAGTCGCGCCAGAAGATGCTGGCGAAGATGCAGCCGATCGCCGAGAGCTATAATGATCCGACGCTGTCGTTCGGCTTCCCCAACCCGACCGAGCTGCGCCCGCCGCTGATCACGCTCGACATGGCGACCGTGGGCTATGCGGACGTGCCGATCCTGAAGCGGCTCAACATGCGGCTTGATCCCGACGACCGGGTCGCGCTGCTCGGGCGCAACGGCAACGGCAAGACCACACTCGCTCGGCTGCTCGCGGCGCAGCTGACCCCGATGGACGGCGACATGGCGTCGTCGAACAAGATGAAGGTCGGCTATTTCACCCAGTATCAGGTCGAGGAACTCGATCCGCACGATACGCCGATCGAGCATATGGCGCATCTGATGAAGGGCGCGACGCCCGCCGCGGTACGCGGCCAGCTCGGCCGGTTCGGTTTCTCCGGCGACAAGGCGACGACCAAGGTCGGCAAGCTGTCGGGTGGCGAACGCGCCCGCCTCGCGCTCGCGCTGATCACGCGCGACGCGCCGCATCTGCTGATCCTCGACGAGCCGACCAACCATCTCGACGTCGACGCGCGTGAGGCACTCGTGCAGGCGCTCAACGCCTATACCGGCGCCGTCGTGCTGGTCAGCCATGACCGTCACATGCTCGAACTCACCGCCGACCGGCTCGTGCTGGTCGATGGCGGCACGGCGAAGGAATTCGACGGCAGCCTCGACGATTACATCGCGTTCGTCCTGAAGGGCGATGCAGGCAAGGGCGATGCGGCGTCGAAGGCCGACAAGAAGGCGGGCAAGAAAGCCGCGGCGGAGGCCAAGAGCAACGACGCGGCGCTGCGCAAGACGCTGCGCGAGGTCGAAGAGCAGACCGCGAAGTTCACCAAGGAACGCAACGCGATCGACCGCGCGATGGTCGACCCGGCCAATGCCGAGCCGCGCTTCTCGCGGATGTCGATGGGCGATCTCAGCAAGCGTCGCGCCGAGGTGAATGCGAAGCTCGAGGCGAGCGAAGCCAAGTGGCTGGAGGCGAGCGAGGCGCTGGAGGGCGTGGCGGCCTGACGGTCATCGTCTGACGGGCGTGCACCATCCGGGTGCCGCCCCCTCCCCCGTCATCCCGGCGAAAGCCGGGATCTCCCGGTTCGAGCCACGGCACCCGACAACGGGGATACCCCAGCTTCCGCTGGGGTGACGAAGTCTGTCAGAAGCGCCGGCCGATGAGACCGGCGAAACTCGGTGAAATCAGCCCTCGTCGGCGTCGCTCGCCGCAGGCCGCTCGAACCATGCCTCGACCGGCCCCGACAGCTTCAGCGTCAACGGGTTGCCGTTGCGATCGACCTTCTTGCCGAGCGCGACGCGGATCCAGCCTTCGGAGATGCAATATTCCTCGACGTCGTGGCGCACGCCATCCTTGAAGCGGATGCCGATCCCGCGCTCCAGCAGCTCCTGCTGGAAGAACGGGCTGCGATGGTTGGTCGAAAGGCGATCTGGGGGCGTGTCGGTCATCGCGCGCGCTTAGCCGCAAGCGGGCGGGTGACGCCACAAAAAAAACGGCGCCGGGATTGCTCCCGACGCCGCGTTTTCCGTCAGATCAGATCAGCTGCAGACCTGCACCTGGACCTGATCGCCATAATAGGGATCGACCCGCCACTCGCTCCAGCACCGCGGGCGATAATCCTGGCGGTAATAGGTCCGTACCGGCGGACCGTCGTAATAGCCGCCATTATAATAGCCGCGATCGACATAGCGGTCGCGGTTGCTGCTCGCGATCGCTGCACCCACGCCGAGCCCGAGAATACCGCCGAGCACTGCCGCACCCGCGACATTGCCGCCGCCGCGATGGTGATACCCACCCCAGCCGCCGCCGCGATAGCCGCGACCCCAACGCTGCGCATCGGCTGGCGCTGCCGCCGTCAGCGCGGTCGCCGCAAGGGCGATGCCGAGACCTGCCTTCTTCATCAATCCGTTCATCGAGAACCTCCTCTACGTCCGGTCCGCATGAAGCAAACGCATGAACCGCGACCGTGGTCCCGCTCTATCCGAGTCGGTCTGAACCGAAGCGGAATGTGCTGTTAAGCTGAGGTTTAACGGCATGGAGAGCATCCCCGCCCCGCCATGACCGCCTGCTAGGTCTCGTCGCGATATTTCATCTCGAGGAAGCGACCGCGCGTCGCCAGCGTGTCGAGATCGTCCTGCGCGAGCCTCTGTGTCATCTCGCCAATCTCCTGCTCGATCAGCGACAGCCCCGCGACGAGTTCGGCATCGGGCGTGCGGCCATTGCGCGGCGTCGTACGCAGCGCCTGGGGCACGCGTTCGTAATCCTTGACGAACGCGGGCAGCTGCTCGCCGACCAGCTTGCGCACCTCGATCGCCTCGGGCGCGTCGTCGGCGAACCGCGCGAGCTGCGGCGCGAGCGTTTCGAGCCGCACGCCGATCCGGTCGACCAGGGTCACCGCGGGCGCGGGCAAGGCGGGGCGCTGCGCCTCCAGCCAGCGTTCGGTCTGCCGCGGCAGTGCCTTGATATCGACCGATGCGAGCCGCTCGGGCGTCGGCGCGCGCTCGGCGGGCCACATCGCGAACAGCAAGGTCGCCGCGACCAGCAACGCCATCACCAGCATCGCCCCGCCGATCCCTAGTGGCACCACCCAGCCGATCACCATGGCGGCAATCAGGATCACCGCATCCGCCACGACGATCCGCGTCAGCCGCTTGCCGATCGCCTGCGTATTGCGCGCACGGGCCCGCGTCGGCAGCCGGGCCGCGCCGACGGCGCCGCGGTCGTCCGAGATCCGCGACCAGGAGGCGCGCGCGCTGGCGATGGCGTCGTCGACTTCGCTCACGCCTTACATCGCCTCCAGCTTGAACGCGCTCGGCGACGGGCCGCCCAGCTGCCCCCCATTTTGACCTTGGGTGCGCCCTCCGCCCGCGCGATATAGCCGCGCGACTTGACGACCTCGTTCGACAGCGCGCCGACCGTGGTCTTCATGCTGTCGAGCGCCTTCAGCTTGAACACGTCGATCGCTTCCATCGTGTCGTAGATATTCTGAAACGCGCGCTGCAGCGTCTCCAGCGGGATCGTCGCCGATGCCGCCTGCTCATGGATCTGCGCGGTCTGCGACTTCAGCAGCTTGCCGGTCGAGTCGATGATGTTCGCGGTCGTCGTGTTGAGCGCGGTGATCTGTTCGAGCACCAGCTTCTGGTTGGTCAGCGCCTGCGCGACCGTCACCGCGGTGCGCAGCGCGGACACGGTTGTGGTCGAGGCGCGATCGACGCCCTTCACCAGCTCGACATTGTTCTTCTTGACGAGATCGAGCGCGAGATAGCCCTGCACGGTGACCGCCATCTGCGTCAGCAGGTCCTGCGTGCGCTGGCGGGTGTAGAATAGCGCGGTCTCTCGGATCGCCTTGGCCTTGGCCGGATCGCTGTGGTCGAGATCGTTCGCGACATCCTCGAGCTTCGCATCCATCGTCTTCGACAGGTGGATCATCTGTTCGAGCCGCCCCATCGCCGCCCACAGATTGGCGCGCTCGGTATCGATCGCGGCATTGTCCATCAGCAGCTCGTCCTTGCCCGACGACAGGCTCTTCAGGATCTGCGCGATATGCGTCTGCGACGATTTGTAGCCGTCGAAATAATTGCGCATCTTGCCGCCGAAAGGGATGATCCCGAACAGTTTCTGTGGCGCGGTCAGGTTACCCTTCTTGCCGGGATCGAGATCCTCGACGACGCGGCGCAGCTCCGCCAGATCCTTGCCGACGCCGGTTTCCTGATCCATCGCGCGGACCGGGCGATCGAGGAACCGGTTCGACTGGCCCGCCGCCTCGCGGATTTCCTTCGCCCCCATCGCGGTGATCGCATCGACACGCTTGCCGAATTCGGGGCTGTTGACGTCCTGCGCGACCAAATCTGTGACAAAGCCGGCGACCCGGTCATCGAGCTGCGACTTCACCCCCGCATCGACCGGCACGAGTCCCGCGGCTTTCGTCGCGGAGACAGTCGGCACGGGGTCGGGCGGCGTCAGGACCAGGCCGGGCTCGGTCGTCAGCGTCTCGGGTGTCGTCGCCATGCAATCCTCCAATCGGTGCCGCATCCTAGGGGAACGACACCCGCATTCAACTGTGGTGTCTAGATAATACACGCAAGCCACGCAATCGTCTTGGCGGCTCGCCCGGAGACTGGCGCGGGCCACCCCGAAACAGGCTCGCGATCAGCGATTTTTCCGGCAGCGGGGAACCATTCGGGCGGCAATCGAAACGCCAAACTTGCCGCATCGCGGAATAAACGCTAAGCGCGCCTGCAAATTCCGTCCAAACCGAAAGCATTCCCATGAGCCTCCGCAACGTGGCGATCATTGCGCACGTCGATCACGGCAAGACGACGCTGGTCGACCAGCTCTTCCGCCAGTCCGGCACCTTCCGCGACAACCAGCGTGTCGAAGAGCGCGCAATGGATTCCAACGACCTCGAAAAGGAGCGCGGGATCACGATTCTCGCCAAGCCGACCTCGGTCGACTGGACGCCCCCGGGCGAGAGCGAGAGCATCCGCATCAACATCGTCGACACGCCCGGCCACGCCGATTTCGGCGGCGAAGTCGAGCGCATCCTGTCGATGGTCGACGGCGTCGTCCTGCTGGTCGATTCGTCGGAAGGCGCGATGCCGCAGACCAAGTTCGTCACCGGCAAGGCGCTGGCCCTCGGCCTCAAGCCGATCGTCGTCGTCAACAAGGTCGACCGTAACGACGCACGCATCCAGGAAGTGCTCGACGAAGTGTTCGATCTGTTCGTGTCGCTTGACGCGAATGACGAGCAGCTTGATTTCCCCGTGCTCTACGCCTCGGGCCGCAACGGCTATGCCTCGACCGACATGGACGCGCGCGAAGGCACGCTGATCCCGATGTTCGAGACGATCGTGAAGCACGTGCCGCCTCCCGCCGTGGAAGTCGCCGGCGTGCCCTTCACCTTCCTCGTCACTTTGCTCGACCGCGATCCGTTCCTCGGCCGCGTCCTCACCGGTCGCGTCAATTCGGGTACCGTGAAGACCAACCAAGCGATCCACGCGCTCGATAACGACGGCAAGATCATCGAGACGGGTCGTGCGTCGAAGATCATGTCGTTCCGCGGTCTCGACCGCGTGCCGGTCGACGAAGCCAAGGCCGGCGACATCATCTCGCTCGCAGGGCTTTCGGTTGCGACCGTCGCCGACACGATCGCCGACATCACGGTGACCGAGCCGCTGCACGCGCAGCCGATCGATCCCCCCACGCTGTCGATGCGCTTTGCCGTGAACGACTCGCCGATGGCGGGCCGCGAGGGTACCAAGGTGACGTCGCGCATGATCCGCGAGCGTCTGTTCCGCGAAGCCGAGTCGAACGTCGCCGTGAAGGTGACCGAGGCGGCCGACAAGGACAGCTTCGAAGTCGCCGGTCGTGGCGAGCTTCAGCTGGGCGTGCTGATCGAGACGATGCGCCGCGAGGGCTTCGAGCTCGGCATCTCGCGTCCGCGCGTGCTGTTCGGCGAGGACGAGGACGGCAAGAAGACCGAGCCGTACGAGACCGTCATCATCGACGTCGATGAGGAGCATTCGGGCACCGTCGTCGAGAAGATGAACATCCGTAAGGCCGAGATGACCGACATGCGTCCGTCGACCGGTGGCAAGACCCGCATCACCTTCTCGGCGCCGAGCCGCGGGATGATCGGCTATCATGGTGAATTCCTGTCCGACACGCGCGGCACGGGCATCATGAACCGGCTGTTCGAGAAGTATGGTCCGCACAAGGGCCAGATCGAAGGCCGCAAGAACGGCGTGCTGATCTCGAACGGCTCGGGCGAAGCGAACAACTACGCACTGGGTCCGCTCGAAGAGCGTGGCATCCTGTTCGTGGGCCACGGCGAGGCTCTCTATGAGGGCATGATCGTCGGCGAGAACGCGAAGCCGGACGACCTCGAGGTCAACCCGATGAAGACCAAGGCGCTGACCAACTTCCGCGCAAGCGGCGGCAAGGATGACCAGGTCCGCCTGTCCCCGCCGAAGCGTGCGACGCTGGAGCAGGCGATCGCGTACATCGACGACGACGAGATGGTCGACGTC
>NZ_JRVI01000055.1:0-15037 GCF_000783375.1 Sphingomonas sp. Ant20 | reverse complement strand
GGCGACGAAGCTGGCCCGCAGTCTCAGGGGAGCGTGAAGCTGGTCGTCGTGATCCGGTGGAGCGTCGTCACCGGCCCGCGCGGCAGGCTGTGCTCGGTCATATCCTTGGCAGCGGCGGACAGGAGGTAGCGGCCCTTCTCGACGAGCGGCGGTGTGATCGCACCCGCGGCGTCGGTGACCAGTTCGGCCGAGACGCGCGTCGGCGAGATCAGCGTGACCTTCGCGCCCGCGACCGGCTTCCCCTCGCGCGTCAGGACGAAGCGCGCCCCGTTCGCGGTCGCGGGTGCGATCTCGAACGGTAATTTGGTGCGCGGATCGGCACGACCGGCGCGCGCATAATAGATGATGCCCTCGCGCTTCCCCGGATCGCCCCAAGGCGCGAACACGTCGTCGTCCCAGACATGCACGTCGCCCGCGGGCAGCTGCGCCTCGAGGAACCCGGCCTTGCGAACCAGCGCAGTCGCGGCCGGCGCGACGATTCGCGGCGTCTTCAGATTGGCGAATTCGGGATCGCCGCCCGCGGGCAGCGGTTCGGCGGGCTCGCCGAGATAGATGCGCGCGGGTCCTGCCCCGTCGCGCTCGACCCAGATTTCATGCGCATCCGCCGCGCCTGCTGCCATCAGCGCGAGCATCGCCGCGCCCATCCATGCCGTCTTCACATCCGCTCTCCCGCTTATCGGGTCAAAACCCGCTGAGGTTATGCTAATGCAAGTCACTCGCGGATACCACCCCAGCCGTCATTTTGAAGAACGTCAGGATGACGGAGTGGGTAACGGATAAGCGCCCCTAGGGCACGACCGTCGTGAACAGATAGGCGGCGAAGATCACGAGGTGGAGGACGCCCTGCAGCACGGTCGTGCGTCCGGTGCCGAGCGACAGCGTCGCCACGAACAGCGACAGCGCGAGCAGCGTCATCCCCTTGGCGTCGATCCCCAGTGCAAGCGGCAGGTCGAGCACGAGCGAGACGATCGCGACGCTCGGGATCGTCAGCCCGATCGTCGCCAGCGCAGAGCCCAATGCAAGATTGAGGCTGGTCTGCAACCGGTTGCGCCGCGCCGCCTTGTACGCGGCGAGGCTCTCGGGTGCGAGCACCAGCGCGGCGATCACCACCCCGACGACGGCGAGCGGCAGGCCTGCGCCGAGCACGGCGGCCTCGATCGTCGGCGACAGCGTCTTGGCAAGCAGGACGACCGACACCAGTGCGGCGAGCAGCATGCCGAACGCGATCCCCGTCGCGCGCTGCGATGGCGGCGCGGCATGTGCGTGCGTCTCGAGGTCCTCGGCGGAGGGCAGGAAATAGTCGCGGTGACGGACCGTCTGGACCAGCACGAACGTACCGTAGAGCACCAGCGAGACGATCGCGACGAACACCAGCTGCGACGGCGCATAGGTCGGCCCGGTCATCGACGAGGTGTAGTTGGGCAGGATCAGCGAGAGAACCGACATCGCCGCCAGCACGCCCAGCGCGGCGCTCATCCCCTTCAACGTGAAACGCTGTTCGTGATGCCGCACCGCGCCCGCGAGTAGGCAGAGCCCGATGATAAAGTTGAGGATGATCATGATCGCGGCGAACACCGTGTCGCGCGCGAGCGCCGCGGCGTCGCCGGCATCCGACAGCATCAGCGACACGATCAGCGACACTTCGATCACCGTCACCGCGATCGCCAGCACGAGCGTGCCGAACGGTTCGCCGACCTTGTGCGCGATGACCTCGGCATGATGGACCGCGGCAAGGACGCTGGCGATCAGTACCACGATCGCCGCCGCCGTCCCGATCGACCCCATCTTGGCGAGGCCGAAGAGCACCGCGACGAGCCCCAGGCCGGGTGCGATCAGCGTCCAGACCGGCAATGCCAGCCGGTCCGGCATCGTCTCCACCACCGTTACCTTCGGTTGTTCAGCCACCTCGATCGTCATGCGGTCTCCCTCGTTGCACTAAGACAACGAATGCCCGACGCCCCGATAAGGGTCCGTCCCGCTGACGATCCACCGCCCACGCGGCCGCGAACGCACGCCCCGTCATCCTCACGTTTGTCAGGATGACGGACAATGAAGCGCCTTCCCGGAACAAAAAAAGGGCGCCGATCGCTCGACGCCCCCTTCCTCACCGGTATCGCCGCGGATCAGGCCGCGTCGCCGGCCTTCTTCTTCTCGGCATAGACGCGGATCGGTTCCTTGCGGCCCTCGATCACGTCCTTGTCGATCATCACCTCGTCGACGCCGTCCATGCCGGGCAGGTCGAACATCGTGTCGAGCAGGATGCTCTCGAGGATCGAGCGAAGCCCGCGTGCACCGGTCTTGCGCTCGATGCCCTTCTTGGCGACCGAGACGAGCGCGTCGTCGGTAAAGCCGAGCGCGACGTCCTCCATCTCGAACAGCTTCTGGTACTGCTTGACCAGCGCGTTCTTCGGCTCCTTCAGGATCTTCACCAGCGCGTCGACGTCGAGATCCTCGAGCGTTGCGATCACCGGCAGACGACCGACGAACTCGGGGATGAGCCCAAACTTGAGCAGATCCTCTGGCTCGACCGACTGCAGCGTCTCGCCGGTCTTGCGCTCGTCCGGTCCGGCGACATAGGCGCCGAAGCCGATCGACTTGCCCTGAAGGCGATCGCCGATGATCTTTTCGAGACCCGAAAATGCACCGCCGCAGATGAACAGGATGTTGGTTGTGTCCACCTGCAGGAATTCCTGCTGCGGATGCTTGCGACCGCCCTGCGGAGGAACGCTCGCCGTCGTGCCTTCCATAAGCTTGAGCAGCGCCTGCTGAACGCCCTCGCCCGACACATCGCGCGTGATCGAGGGGTTCTCCGCCTTGCGGCTGATCTTGTCGATCTCGTCGATATAGACGATCCCGCGCTGCGCCCGCTCGACATTGTAGTCGGAGGCCTGGAGCAGCTTGAGGATGATGTTCTCGACGTCCTCGCCGACATAGCCGGCCTCGGTCAGCGTCGTCGCGTCGGCCATCGTGAACGGCACGTCGAGGATGCGGGCGAGCGTCTGCGCGAGCAGCGTCTTGCCGCAACCCGTCGGCCCGACGAGCAGGATGTTCGACTTTGACAGCTCGACATCGGCACCCTTGGCGCCGTGGTTGAGCCGCTTGTAGTGATTGTGCACCGCCACCGACAGGACGCGCTTGGCGCGCTTCTGGCCGATCACATAATCGTCGAGGACGTCGCAGATCTCCTGCGGAGTCGGCACGCCGCCGTCCTTCTTGGACACCAAAGCCGACTTCGTTTCCTCACGGATGATGTCGTTGCATAGTTCGACGCACTCGTCGCAGATGAAGACCGTCGGCCCGGCGATCAGCTTGCGCACCTCGTGCTGCGACTTGCCGCAGAACGAGCAATAGAGGGTGCTCTTCGAGTCGCCACCGCTCAGCTTCGTCATTCAATCACCTCTCGCGCATGTCGGTGCGCGTGCCGTTTCCGGGGCGGTCATCGTAACGCACCCCGGATATCCTACAATCAAATAAACCCGCCAGGCTTACGATTCGCCTTATGCAGGCTTCGCCGCGTCGTCCGCGGGGGCGGGACGCTTGTCGAAAACCTCGTCGACCAGACCGAAATCCTTCGCCTCGTTCGCTTCGAGGAAGGTGTCGCGGTCCATGCGACGCTCGATCTCCTCGATCGGCTGACCGGTATACTGCGAATAGAGCTCGTTCATCCGCTTGCGGATGCGCAGGATCTCGCGCGCCTGGATCTCGATGTCGCTCGCCATGCCCTGTGCACCGCCCGATGGCTGATGGATCATGATACGCGCGTTGGTCATCGCGACGCGCATGCCGGGTTCACCGCTCGCGAGCAGGAAGCTGCCCATCGAGGCGGCCTGGCCGATGCACACCGTGCCGACGCGCGGACGGATATACCGCATCGTGTCATGGATCGCCATGCCCGCCGTGACGACACCGCCCGGCGAGTTGATGTACATGAAGATGTCCTTCTTCGGGTTCTCGGACTCGAGGAAGAGGAGCTGAGCGGTGATCAGCGAGGCCATGCCGTCCTCGACGCCGCCCGTCACGAAGATGATGCGCTCGCGGAGCAGGCGCGAGAAGATGTCGAACGAGCGCTCACCGCGGTTCGACTGCTCAATAACGATGGGAACAAGGCCTGCTTGCGTCTGCTGCAGGCCGAGCCCGGCGCTGGCCAACGGGCTCGCGAAATCGCCGGTCTCGAACGGATTGTGCATGGAAATCTCTCTTATGCCCCAGTGAACCGCCAACATCGGCGCTCGCACGGGGGAGTTCAAGCCCTGCTACCCGTCAGGAGAACCACCTACCCCCCGTCCCTCGGGGAGAGGGAGTCAGACGCCAGGCGCGGGGTAGGCCAGGTAGGCCAGCCGCCGAACCTCGCGGCGTCCGCGGACGACCGTGTCGAGGATCAGCCCCGTAAAGACGTTCAGCGCGGCAAAGATCCCGAGCCCGGTGATCAGGATCGCGGTCGGGAAGCGCGGCACCTGATGGATTTCGAGATAGGTCAGCACCAGCGGGATGCCGAGCAACAGCGCGAGCAGCGCGAACGCCCCGCCGATCGCGCCGAAGAACCACAAGGGCCGCTCGATCCGGTACAGCGTCATGATCGTCCGCAGGATCCGCCAGCCGTCGGCATAGGTGCTCAGCTTCGATTCGGACCCCTCGGGCCGCGCGAAATAGGGCGTCTCGACCTCGCCGATCGGCATCTTGAGTTCGAGCGCGTGGACGCTGATCTCGGTTTCGATCTCGAACCCCGCCGACAGCGACGGGAAGCTCTTCACGAACCGCCGCGAGAAGACGCGGTAGCCCGACAGGATATCGGTGAAGCTGCGCCCGAACAGCCGCGCGAGCATGCCGGTGAGCAGCGCGTTGCCGAACCGGTGCCCGCGGCGATAGCTTTCCTGGACCTGGCTGATCCGCGATCCGACGATCATGTCGAGCTGCTCGTCGAGCACGCGCGCGACCAAAGCCGGCGCGGACGCCGCGTCATAGGTCGCGTCACCGTCCGCCATCACATAGATATCGGCATCGATGTCCGCGAACATCCGCCGGACGACCGCGCCCTTGCCCTGGATCCGTTCGGTCCGGACGACGGCACCGGCTGCACGGGCGACCGCGACCGTCCGGTCGGCGCTGTTGTTGTCGTAGACGTAGATCGTCGCGCCGGGCAGCGCGGCGCGGAACCCCGCTACCGTCTGCGCGATCGCGGCCTCTTCGTTGTAGCAGGGCAGCAGGACGGCAATTCTCGGTTCGGTCATGCCCTGCCCTGTACAGTCGAAGACGGCGTAACGATCAACGCGTCTTCCAATCAACGCAAATCCCCGGCGGCGGCAGGGGCCCAGTTGGGGAAGGTCCATAACGAAGCTTTGCGCGCCGTCACAGCAACCTTTCCAACTGGACCCCGGCCTCCGCCGGGGAAGTGGCCCGAAAACGGGGGGAGTGCCTCAGCGAAGAGGCACTCCGATCGGCTTACGCCTCGGTCTTGGTCGCAGCCTTCTTGGCGCGCGGCTTCTTGGCCGGCGCGTCGGCAGCTTCGGTGCCCTCGGCATTTTCAGCCGCGACCGGCGACGATTCCGTTACCGCCGTCTCAGCCTCGACCGGAGCCGCCTTCTTCTTGGCGGGAGCCTTCTTGGCAGGCTTGGCCTCGTCCGCGGCGTCCGAAGCGGGCGCCTCGTCGGTCACCGCTGCGTCGTCGGCAGGTGCTGCCTTCTTCTTGGCGGCAGCTTCTTCTTCGGCTTGTGGTTGTCATGGTCATGCACGTGCGTGCCGCTGGCGAAACCGTCCTCGCTCTCGATCGCAGCTTCCAGCTCCTCGCGGGTGGCTTCGCGGTCGGTGATCTCGGCCTTCTCGAACAGGAAGTCGACGACCTTGTCCTCGTACAGCGGGGCGCGCAGCTGGGCAGCGGCCATCGGCTCGGACTGGACATACTGCATGAACTGCTGGCGCTGCTCGGCGGGATACTGCTGGGCCGCCTGGGCGAGCAGACGCTGCATTTCCTGGTTGGACACCTCGACGCCGTTCGCCTGGCCGATCTCGGACAGGAGCAGGCCGAGGCGCACGCGACGCTCGGCGATCTTGCGGTAATCGTCGCGCTCGCCTTCCATCTCGGCCATCGCGGCCTCGGGATCGGCTTCGTGCGTGGCTTCGTGCTGGAGCTGCGACCAGATCTGGTTGAACTCGGCTTCCACCATCGACGGCGGAACCTCGAAGTCATGACCCTCGGCGAGCTGGTCGAGCAGCTTGCGCTTCATGTGCGTGCGCGTGAGCCCGTTATGCTCCTGCTCGATCTGACCCTTGAGCAGGCCCGAAAGCTGCTCGAGGCTCTCGAGACCCAGCGACTTGGCAAGATCCTCGTCGATCTTGCTCTCGCCCGCGGTCTTGACCGACTTGACGGTGATGTCGAACGTGGCCGGCTGACCCGCGAGCGACTTCTCCTGATACTCCTCGGGGAAGGTCACGTTCAGGACCTTCTCCTCGCCGGTCTTCACTCCGACGAGCTGATCCTCGAAGCCGGGGATCAGACGTCCTGCACCGAGCTCGACGCCCATGTCGGTGCCGGTGCCGCCGTCGAACGCGACGCCATCGGCGGTCTTGCCGACGAAATCGACGGTGACGAGATCGCCCATCGCCGCGGCATAATCGTCAGCGGCGTCGTCCCACTTCTTCTGCTGGTCGGCGAACTTCTGGAGCTGCTCGGTGACCGCCTCGTCGGCGACGGGCACGGTCAGGCGCTCGAGCTTCAGGCCGTCGATCGCGGGTGCGGGGACCTGCGGCAGGACCTCCATCTCGACCTTGACGACCGCGTCCTTGCCGAGGTCATAGCCGTCTTCCAGCTCGACCGAGGGCTGCATCGCGGGACGCAGCTGCTTTTCGGCGACAAGGCTCTGCACGCCTTCCTGGATCGCGGCGTTCAGCGCGTCCTGCGTCAGCGCGGGGCCGTGCATCTTGCGGATGAGGTTTGCCGGCACCTTGCCCGGACGGAAGCCCGGCATCTTCATCTGCGGCGCGAGGCGCTTCAGCTCGACATCGACCTTCGAATCGATATCCTTCGCAGTGATGGTGAGGGTGTAGGCGCGCTTGAGGCCCTCGTTCAACGTCTCGACAGTCTGCATGTCCGGCCTTTGTCTAAAAGAGCATTCGGGAAAAATTCATCTGGCGGTCGCCCCGCCAGTGCGGCGGAGTGGTGCGGGCGAAGGGACTCGAACCCCCACATCTTGCGATGGCAGGACCTAAACCTGCTGCGTCTACCAGTTCCGCCACGCCCGCACAGGACATCGCCGTAGCGGGCGCGTCTATACCAACGTTGTATCCCGGGGCAAGCACGCAAGGTAAGTCGGTGAGCAACTCGATACGATCGTGCGCGTTGATGCGGAAGAAGGAGAGAGCATCATGGCTACCCAACCCCCTGCAGAATTCCCGACGCCCTCGTCGCCTGCCGAGCCGACGACGCCGCCGCCCGAGTTCAATCCGCCCGCGCCGGACATCGACGTTCCCGATCCGGGCGCGCCCTCGACCGATCCCGCCCCCCATCCAGCCAGAGTTCTGATCATGGCCGATCCCCATGCGGGCACCAATCCCGAAACCCGCCCCGAGGACCGTGACGCGGACACGCGCAGCGACATCGAGCAGGCGGTGCAGTCGCGCTCCGACGCGGTTGAACGCGGCGAAGGCGGCGACGAGCCCGAGACGTTCACCAAGACGGGCATGCCCGACGGCGTCGGCGGAACCGGCGGCGTGATCAAGAACCAGGATTCGGACGCGCAATAAGCCGCACCGGTCAGCAACCATAAATGCGGGGGTGGATAGCACAGGCTGTCCACCCCCTTCTTGCAGGAACCGCCCATTTCTACGCCCGCCAGCACCCCGCTTTTCGGGCTGCTCCCCGACCTGGCCCAGCATCAGACGCTGTACGTGGCGCTCGGTGTCGCGGTGCTGGTCTTCGTCCTCGCGCAGCGGATCCCGATCCTGCGGACGGTCGTCAATCTCGTCATGACGCTGGCGCTGGTCGGTCTGCTGTTCGTCGCGATCGGCCAGCGCAGCCAGTTCGATCCCTATCTCGCAAGATCGCCAAGTTGCTGCGGATCGAGGACCAGACGGTTGTCGGTGGCGAGGTGCGGATCCGAATGTCCCCCGACGGGCATTTCTGGGCGCGGGCGCGGATCGACGGGGTCGAGCGCCGGTTGCTGATCGACAGCGGTGCGACGATCACCGCGATTTCGACGAAGACGGCCGACGCGGCCGGGATCGATGCGCGAACGAGCGTGGTGCCGATCGTGCTCCAGACCGCCAATGGTGCGATTCCCGCGCAGTCGGGCCGGATCGGCGAACTGAAGCTCGGCGCAATCGTCGCCCGCGACCTTCAGGTGGTGGTGTCGCCCGCGTTCGGCGACACCAACGTGCTGGGGATGAACTTCCTGTCGCGACTCGCATCGTGGCGGGTCGAGGAGAATGTGCTGATCCTGGTGCCGCATCATCCGCAGAAGGTGGAGACGTAACGCGGAGCTGAGAGCCTCCACCCCGGCGAAGGCCGGGGTTCAGTTGGGAGGTCGAGGTAACGGAACGCAGCGCCTGATCAGCGACGTTTGCCAACTGGACCCCGGCCTTCGCCGGGGTGGTGCCGAGGGGGAAGTTACTCACTAGTTCCTCGTTCCCCCGCGGAGGCGGGGGCCCAAGAGTCCAGCAGCGTCGCGCGCGGTTACCCTGGACTCCCGCCTTCGCGGGAGAACAGAGACCGGGAGAACAGGGCTTACGGCGCCACCGAGTCCCCGAGCGCGCTCTTCAGCACTTCGTTCACCACCGCCGGGTTCGCCTTGCCGCCCATCGCCTTCATCGTCTGGCCGACGAAGAACCCGAACAGCTTGTCCTTGCCGCCGCGGTAATCCGCGACCTTGTCCGCGTTCGCGGCCATCACCTCGGCGATGACCTTCTCGATCGCGCCGGTGTCGCTGGTCTGCTTCAGCCCGCGATCCTCGACGACCTTGGCCGCGCCGTCGCCGGTCTCGAGCATCACCTCGAACACCTGCTTGGCAAGGCTGCCCGACAGCGTACCATCGGCGATCAGCCCGAGCAGTTCGGCTGCCTGCGCCGGCGACACCGGCGAGTTGGCGATGTCCCTGCCCGTCCGGTTGAGCGCACCGAACAGCTCCGACGTCGTCCAGTTCGCCGCCGCCGCCGGCTTCACGCCCGCATCGAGCAGCGCGTCGAACCAGCGCGCCGCCTCGACCTCGGCGGTCAGCACCGTCGCCTGATAGGCGGTGATCCCGAGCGCCTCATACCGCGCGCGCTTCGCATCAGGCAGTTCGGGCAGCGACGCCCGGCATTCCTCGAGGAACGCATCGTCGAGCACCAGCGGCAACAGGTCGGGATCGGGGAAGTAGCGGTAATCATGCGCGTCTTCCTTCGACCGCATCGACCGCGTCTCGTTGCGATCGGGATCGTAGAGCCGCGTCTCCTGCACGATCTTGCCACCGGCCTCGAGCACCTCCACCTGGCGCCTGGCCTCCTGCTCGACCACCGCCATCACGAAGCGCACCGAATTAACGTTCTTCGTCTCGGTCCGCGTGCCGAGCTCGTCGCCGGGCTTGCGCACGCTGACATTGACGTCGGCGCGCATCGAGCCCTCTTCCATGTTGCCGTCGCACGATCCGACATAGCGCAGGATCGACCGTAACTTGCGCAGATACGCGCCCGTCTCGGCCGGCGATGCGAGATCGGGCTTCGACACGATCTCCATCAGCGCGACGCCCGAGCGATTGAGATCGACATAGGACTGGGTCGGATGCTGGTCGTGCATCAGCTTGCCCGCATCCTGCTCGACATGGATGCGCTCGACGCCGATCCGCTTACCCGCGGCGTCAGGGTTCTTCTCGTCGAGGCTGATGTCGATCGCGCCTTCGCCGACGATCGGATGATAGAGCTGGCTGATCTGATAGCCCTGCGGCAGATCGGCGTAGAAGTAATTCTTCCGGTCGAACCGCGACCATTTGTTGATCTGCGCCTCGATCGCCATGCCGGTGCGCACCGCCTGGCGGATGCACTCGCGGTTCGGCACCGGCAGCATGCCGGGCATCGCCGCGTCGACGAGGCTGACCTGTGTGTTGGGCTCGGCCCCGAACGCGGTCG
Organism: Sphingomonas sp. Ant20; assembly: GCF_000783375.1. Classification (NCBI taxonomy): domain Bacteria; kingdom Pseudomonadati; phylum Pseudomonadota; class Alphaproteobacteria; order Sphingomonadales; family Sphingomonadaceae; genus Sphingomonas; species Sphingomonas sp. Ant20. Next base: position 4,945 of record NZ_JRVI01000055.1, on the reverse strand, counting down.
CCGCGCCCGAGAACAGCTTGGCGTTCGACGTCACCTGCGCGTGGACTTCGAGGCCGATCACGACCTCCCACTCGCCCGTGTCGCCCTGAATGCGATAGTCGCTCATATCCGGTTCCGATGATGAATATAGTTGATCGCGGTCAGTGCCGCGTTGCTGCCGAGCAGGCCGACCACCCAGCATGCCGAAAGAATACGCAGGATCGCGCCCTCGAAACCGAGCACCAGCGCCTCGTGATGCGCGGCCGCGGCGGCACCGCCGGCCAGCACCAGGAACACCGCGCCCAGCCGGTAATCGCCGCGCAAAATCACGCTGTTGCCAACGCAAAGGCACAGGATGAACACCGCGAGCCCGAGAAAGAAGCGCGCGAGCACGGCGTGATCGAACGGCCGGTTGTCGATCTCGGTCAGCGACACGCCGACATAGGCGCTGAGGATCGCCCCGAACGCGACGTTGAGCGCGTTCTGCGCTTCGCGCAGCACGGCGACGTTGCGCGTGACGAAGGCGCGATCGGTTACCACCACGCCTCGGGCCGGGCAGTGAACCCCGCCCGCTGCTCGATCGCGAGCCCGGCGTTCAGCACGCCCTGCTCGTCGAGCGGCTTGCCGATGATCTGAAGCCCAAGCGGCAGCCCCTGCTTGTCGAGACCACCCGGCACCGACATCGCGGGCAGACCCGCGAGCGACGACGGCACGGTGAAGACGTCGTTCAGATACATTGCGATCGGATCGGACGACTTTTCACCAAGCGCGAACGCCGCCGATGGGGCGGTCGGGGTGAGCAGGACGTCGCACGTCTCCCACGCCTTTTCGAAATCGCGCGCGATCAGCGTCCGGATCTTCTGCGCCTGCGTATAGTACGCGTCGTAGTAGCCGGCCGACAGCACATAGGTGCCGATCATGATGCGGCGCTTCACCTCGGGACCGAAGCCGTCGGCGCGGGTCGCGGCGTACATGTCCTGCAGCCCCGAGCCCGCGGGCAGGTCGCGGATGCCGTAGCGCACGCCGTCATAGCGCGCGAGGTTCGACGACGCCTCGGCTGGCGCGATGATGTAATAGGCGGGCAACGCATATTTGGTGTGCGGGAGCGAAACCTCGACGATCGTCGCGCCGGCGTCCTTCAGCCAGTCGATGCCCTTCTGCCAGAGCGCCTCGATCTCCTCGGGCATGCCGTCGACGCGGTATTCCTTGGGGATACCGACGCGCAGGCCGGCAAGGCTGGCCGACAGACCCGCTTCCCATTTCGGCACGTCGAGCTGGAGCGAGGTGCCGTCCTTCGCATCGAACCCGGCCATCGCCTCGAGCAGGATCGCGCAGTCGCGCACGTCGCGCGCCATCGGCCCAGCCTGGTCAAGCGACGAGGCGAACGCGATCGTCCCCCAGCGCGAGCAGCGGCCATAGGTCGGCTTGATGCCGCTGATGCCGGTAAAGGCGGCGGGCTGGCGGATCGAACCGCCAGTGTCGGTGCCGGTCGCGCCGGGGCAAAGCCGTGCGGCGACCGCCGACGAGGAGCCGCCCGACGACCCGCCGGGTGCGAGCGCGGCGTTGCCGCCGTCGTTGCGCTTCCAGGGTGAGATCACGTTACCGAACGCGGAGGTCTCGTTCGACGACCCCATCGCGAACTGGTCCATGTTCAGCTTGCCGAGCATCCCCGCGCCCGCATCCCACAGATTCTGCGAGACGGTCGACTCATAGGTCGGCGTGAAGCCTTCGAGGATATGGCTCGCCGCGGTCGTCGTGACGCCCTTGGTGCAGAACAGGTCCTTCATGCCGATCGGGACGCCGGCCAGCGGCTTGAGCGTCTCGCCGGCGGCGCGCGCGGTATCGGCGGCGGTGGCGGCGGCGATCGCATGGTCGGGCGTCTCGACCAGGAACGCGTTGAGCGCCTTGGCCTGGCTCACCTTGACGATGAACGCGTCGGCGACGTTGCGCGCCGAAAAGCTGCCGTCGCGCACGCCGTCGCGGATGCCGGCGATGCCGAGATCGGTAAGGTCGGTCATTATTCGATCACCTTGGGCACGGCGAAGAAGCCGTGCTCTGCCACGGGGGCGTTGGCCAGGACCTGCTCGCGGATATTGCCGCCGGTCAGCGGATCAGCGTTGACGACGTCGTCGCGCAGCCGCAGCGTGTTGGGGATGACGGCGGTCATCGGCTCGACGCCGGTCGTATCGACCTCGCCCAGCATCTCGATCCAGCCAAGGATGTTTCCGAGTTCGGGCGCGATACGCGCGGCGTCCTCGTCGGTGATCGCGATGCGCGCAAGGCTCGCGATCCGCTTCACGGTTGCAGTATCTACGGACATGGCGCTCGGCTAGCACCGCGCGGCGCGAGCGCGCAACACCCTTCGTGTTCCCCCGCGGAAACGCACCCGTTGCAACCGCGCCGCGCATGCGGCACGGGGACGGCACCGCCTGCACGGAAGGTCCCGCTTGGCCCGCAAGTTTCTCTATTTCGTTACCGCGATGATCGTCCTCGCGATCGCCGCGCTGCTCGCCTATCGCCTGTTCGGGACCGAGCTGATGCGGATCGCGATGGTCCCGAGCGAGACGTTCCAGGCGCAGCGCAAGGCGCCCGCGAACATCTATGCGCGCAAGATCCTGTGGCTCGCGCGCCCCGATCGCCCCGGCAATCCCGCGCTCTGGACACCCGAAGCTATGCGCCCGGGGACCCCGGGGAACGGGCGCGGCGATCTTCTTCATCCACCCGACCTCGTACATCAGCCGCGACCACTGGAACGCGCCGATCGACGATCCCGAGACCAATGCCCGAGCCGAACTGTTCCTGCGCGGCCAGGCGAGCGCGTTCAACGGCGCGGGCGACATCTGGGCGCCGCGCTATCGCCAGGCGACCTTCGGCGCGTTCCTGACCAGCGAGGCCGACAGCGAACGCGCGCTCGCGCTCGCATACGGCGACGTCACCGCCGCGTTCGACCGGTTCCTCAAGGAAGCCGGCCCGACCCGCCCGATCATCCTCGCCGGACACAGCCAGGGCGCGCTCCACCTCACCCGACTGCTGCGTGACCGGATCGCGACCGACCCGAAACTGAAGGCGCGGATCGTCGCCGCCTATGTCGTCGGCTGGCCGGTCTCGCGCGTCACCGACCTGCCGCGGATGGGCCTGGCCGAATGCCGCAGCGCCGACCAGACCGGCTGCATCCTGTCATGGGAAAGCTTTTCCGAGCCCGCCGATCCGTCGCTGGTCGTCGAGACCTATGACCGGACCACGGGGTTCGACGGGCAGCCGCGCAAGGGCACGCCGATGATCTGCACCAACCCGCTGACCGGCACCGCCGATGCGAGCGCGCCCGCGACCGCCAATCTCGGCACGCTGGTCCCGTCCGCCGACCTGTCGAGCGCGACGCTGTCGGTCGGCAACGTGCCCGCGCGCTGCGGCAACCGGGGTATCCTGCTGATCGGCGAGGGCCCCGATCTCGGGCCTTACGTGCTCCCCGGGAACAACTACCACGTGTACGACTATCCGCTGTTCTGGGCGAATGTGCGCGCGGACGCCAACCGCCGTCTTGCGGCGTTCACGCGATGATCACGGTCTCCCCCGCGCAGTTTCGCGATGCGCTCCCGAATGGCGGACGGCTGATCGGCCTCGACGTCGGCACCAAGACGATCGGCACCGCGCTGTGCGATGCCGGTTGGTCGTTCGCGAGCCCCGCCTTGCTGATCCGCCGCACCAAGTTCCAGAAGGACAAGGCCGCGCTTGCCGAGATGATCACGGCGCAGAAGGTCGTCGGGCTCGTCATCGGCCTGCCGATCAACCTCGACGGCAGCGAAAGTCCGCGCTCGCAATCGACGCGGGCGTTCGCGCAGAACCTGAAGGACATGGGGCTGCCGATCCTGCTCCAGGACGAACGCTGGTCGACCGTCGCGGTCACGCGCACGCTGATCGAACAGGACGCCAGCCGCGCCAAGCGCGCCGAGCTGGTGGACAAGATGGCGGCGGCGTACATCCTCCAGGGCGCGATCGACGCGCTGGTGACCGCGCAGATCTAGCGGACGACGCGGCGCCCCGCCACGCGGTACAAAGTCGACGTCCCGTTGGTCCACACGACGCGCAAGTCCGCGGCCTGCGCAGCCCCCGGTGGATACCCGATCGTCCAGACATGCGTGAACGCCGCGCGCGGGAAGCCGGCGATCGCTGCGCTGAAGTTGGACCCGATATCGGAACATTGGGCAGGAAAAACGCTCTGACTCGGATCGGCGAGATAGGGGGCGGCGGCCTGATGCCGGATGCTCAGCAGTTGCTGGCCCTCGATCACCCACTGAACGTTGGTGAAGACGTCGCGCCGGACGATCGCCAGCCCGGGCAGGTGATCGCGCCGCAGATCGGTCCATGCGCCAAAACAGGGCCGTGCGACCAGCGAAAGAACCGCCGCGCCGCGCGGGATTGCAGCAATGGCGGAAAGCTCGCTTTGCTGCTCGGCAGAGCGCTCGACAAAACTCAATGTCGTGCCGCCCAGTCGGACAACGACGAACAGCACCGCCAGCCACGCGGTCGTTCGTGTCGTCTTCCCGGTCACCGGCGGCGCGATCGCGATCAGCGCGAGCATCACCATGGCGGGCGCGATCCGCATGTCGACATAGGCGCCCCCCATCAACAACCTTGGCAGTAAAGCGAACGCCGCCAGACACGCCAGCGCAGGCCAGCCGAGGATCCGCGAAAACCGCCAATCACGGCTGCGCGCTGCGGCATAGAGGACAAGGACGGGCGGGATCAGCGACAGAAGGTCGAACGCCTGCCACCGGTCCCTGAAGATCGACAGGATCCACCCGACCTTGGCGGGCATGTTGAACCAGTCCGACGCACCGAGCCCGGCTTCCCCGTGCCCGGACCCAAGCCCCGCTTGGAAGGCCATGATACCCAGCGGCCCCGCGAGCGGCAGGCACTGGGTGATGGTCCCGCCGAGCGCTGCGCCCCAGCCCCGCCCGCCGCCCGC
>NZ_JRVI01000054.1:0-10483 GCF_000783375.1 Sphingomonas sp. Ant20 | reverse complement strand
CCGGCCGGCTGGTCGCGGCCCCGCCGCTTCAGGCGCGGCCGGCAGCGGCGGGCCCCGTCGCGAGTGGATCGCTCGTTCAGCTCGGTGCCTTTCCGAGTGCTGCGGTGGCCAATTCGGCATGGACCAACTTCGCCAAGCGCTTCAGCTATCTCGCGCCGCTGAACAAGTTCGTCGAGCCGGTCGCACGCGGTGGCAACACGCTGTACCGGTTGCGCGTCGATGCGGGCAGCGCGAACCAGGCCGCCGATATCTGCGGACGGTTGCGCGTCGCCGGCGAAACCTGCTTCGTCGCCAGCTGATCGTCGCGCTGCGGCAGGTTGAACGTGACGACGCGGGGGCGGTTCGCTAGGCGAGGCGCATGAAGCCCGTCATCTTCGGCCTGTCCGGGCCCGTGCTCACCCCGCAGGAACGCGCATTCTTTGCCGAGTGCGTACCGGCCGGATATATCCTGTTCAAACGCAACGTCGTCGACCGCGCCCAGCTGCGCGCGCTGACGGATTCGCTGCGCGCGCTGGCGGGGCGCGACGACCTGGCGATCCTGATTGATCAGGAGGGCGGACGCGTCGCCCGGATGGGGCCGCCCGAATGGCCGAGTTTTCCGGCCGGACCCGTGTTCGACGCGGCCTATGACCGCGCGCCGATGACGGCGATCCAGGCAGCGCGCGCGAACGCCCAGGCGCTCGGGGTGATGCTGAGCGAGGTGGGGATCACTGTCGACTGCCTGCCGCTGCTCGACGTCGCGCAACCCGACACGACCGAGGCGGTCGCCTCGCGCGCGTTCGGGTCCGATCCGATGCGCGTCGCAGCGCTCGGGCGTGCCACGCTGGAGGGGCTGGCCGCGGGTGGTGTCGTCGGGGTCGTCAAGCACATGCCCGGCCATGGCCGCGCGCGCGTCGACACGCATCATCACCTGCCCACCGTCACCGCCACCGATGCCGAGCTCGAGGTCGATCTCGAACCCTTCCGCACGCTAAACCAGGCGCCGATGGGCATGACGTCGCATATCGTCTTTGACGCGTGGGACGCGGATCGCCCGGCGACACTGTCACCGGTCGTGATCGATCGGATCATCCGCGACCGCATCGGGTTCGACGGGCTGCTGATGACCGACGACATCGACATGAAGGCGCTGTCGGGCACCGCGGGCGACAAGGCGGCGGGCGCGATCGCGGCAGGATGTGACCTGGTCCTCGACTGCTGGGCGCGCATGGACGAGATGGTCGAGATTTCCGGCCGGCTGGGTCCGATCTCCGCGGTGGGGCGGGCGCGTCTCGACCGCGCGATGGGGTCGGTGGGCCCCGCACAGGGACGGTTCGACGACCTGATCGCGACCCGCGATGCGCTGCTGGACCGGGCCATGCAGGACCCGGCCGGAGACTGATCGCCTCGCGCGACGGCACGAGCGGGCTGCGACGGATGCGCGGATGCTGTACGCAGCGCGGATGGACGATGCACAGCTGACGCTGGATCTGGATGGATGGGAGGGACCGCTCGACCTGCTGCTGTCGCTCGCGCGCACGCAGCGGGTCGATCTGCGGACGATCTCGATCCTGTCGCTGGTCGAGCAGTATCTCGCTTATGTCGATGATGCGCACACGCTCAAACTCGAACTCGCCGCGGATTATCTCGTGATGGCGGCGTGGCTGGCCTATCTGAAATCGGCATTGCTGTTGCCCCGAGACCCGTCGGTCGAGCCCGATCCGGACGACCTCGCACGGCGTCTCCAGCACCGGCTCGAGCGGCTCGATGCGATGCGCGAAGCGGGGGCGCGGTTGATGGCGTGCGATAGGACGGGGCGCGACGTCTTCGTGCGCGGCGCACCCGAGGGGCTGCGGACCGTCCGCAAGGCGGTCTGGACGGCGGAGATCTTCGACCTGATCGCGGCATACGGACGGGTATCGGGGCGCACCCGGCCGGTGATGCACGTGGTTGCGGATCGTGCGGTCATGACGCTCGAGGCGGCGCTCGAGCGCGTGTCGATGATGGTCGGCGAGCGGCTCGACTGGAGCAGGATTGAGGCGTTCCTGCCTGCATCCGCGGTCGCGCCCGGCGCGGAGCGGTTTCGTCGGTCGGCCCTGGCGTCGAGTTTCGTTGCGGCGCTCGAACTGGCGCGGCGGGGGCGCGTCGAGCTGCGGCAGGCGGCGCCCTTTGCCCCGCTCTATCTGCGCGCCACGCCGGCATGACGCGGCCCGATGCGCTCGTCCGCGCAGTCGAGGCGGTGCTGTTCGCCGCCGACGCGCCGCTGACACTTGATGCGATCCGCGCGCATGTCGGGGCGATCGCGACGGCGCGCGACGTCCGGGTCGCGATCGAGGTGCTGGTCGAGGACTATACGGGGCGCGGCTTCAATATCGTCCGGCGCGGGGATCGGTGGCAGTTCCAGACCGCGCCCGACCTTGCCCATGTGCTGCGTCGCGAGTCCGAAGAGCCGCGGCGGCTGAGCCGGGCGGGGATCGAGACGCTGGCGATCATCGCCTATCACGAGCCCGTCACCCGCGCCGAGATCGAGGCGATCCGCGGCGTGCAGATTTCCAAAGGTGTGCTCGACGTACTGATGGAGGCGGACTGGGTCCGGCCCGCGGGGCGGCGCGAGGTCCCGGGGCGGCCGCTGCTCTATGCCACGACGGCCGCGTTCCTGGTGCATTTCGGGCTGAAGACCCGTCGCGACCTGCCGGGGATCGACGATCTGCGTGCTGCGGGGCTGCTCGATCCGGTCGATGTCGACGTCGAGGACCGTACAGATCGCGGCAGCCATGAAAGCACTGTGGCAAAGCGTGACGATGACGCCTAGATAGAGGCAGGTTTTCAGGAGAATTGTCATGGGCGGATTCAGCCCGATCCATCTGCTCGTTCTTGCGGTCGTCGCGATCCTCCTTCTGGGCGGCGGTCGGTTTTCCAGCCTGATGGGCGACGTTGCCAAGGGCGTTAAGAACTTCAAGAAGGGCATGGCCGAGCCTGACGACGAGACGCCGGCCAAGCCATCCGCGCGTATCGAAGCTCAGAAGACCGCCGATCCGGCCTTCGATCGCGACGGCAATCGCGTCCGCGAAGACCGCTGAGCCGCGCTTGACGTTCCCAGACTCGACGGGTCCAGATAGGCGCGCCTGAATGTTCGATATCGCTCCGTCCGAATTCCTGCTCGTGGCGTTCGTTGCGCTCGTCGTGATCGGTCCGAAGGACCTGCCCAAGGCGATGCGCGTCGTCGGCTATTGGGTCGGCAAGGCGCGCGGCGTCGCGCGCCAATTCCGGTCGGGCTTCGACTCGATGGTCCGCGAGGCGGAGCTCGAGGAAATGGAAAAGCGCTGGGCGTCGGAAAATGAGCGGATCATGCGTGAGCACCCGCCGACCGACACCGCGCAGATCGTCCATTCGCCCGAACCCGACATCCATCACGATCTGCCGTCGTCCGAACCCGTGATGGTCGAGAAGCCCGTCGTGCTCCCGGCATCCGGGTCCTCGGGCGATAAGCCGGCGCCGGCCGGCCTCGATATCGAAGCGCCGGCCCCGGATCACCGGGACAGCGTCGACGTGACACCCGGGCAGGATCGACACGAACACGCCGTACCGGCTGCCACGCCGTCCGACGCGCGGACGGCCAAGTCCGACGTAGCGTCGTCGTGACCGACTTCCAGACTGCCGAGAGCATAGCGTCATGAGTGAGATCGACGAGAGCCGGGCCCCCTTGCTCGACCATCTGATCGAGTTGCGGCGGCGGCTGCTCTATTGCATCGCCGCGCTGGTCGTGACATTCGCCGTGGCAATGTATTTCGCCGAGGATATCTTCGGCTTCCTCGTCCACCCGCTGCTCGCGGCGGGGCAGGATACAGTGATCTACACCGAAGTGTTCGAGGCGTTCTTCGTCCAGGTGAAGGTCGCGTTCTTCGCGGCGATGATGCTGTCCTTCCCGGTCATCGCCAACCAGCTTTGGCAGTTCGTCGCCCCCGGCCTGTACAAGAAGGAGAAGAACGCGCTCCTGCCGTTCATCCTCGCCACCCCCGTCCTGTTCCTCACAGGCGCGGCCATGGCCTATTATGTCGCGATCCCGATGGCGCTCCACTTCCTGCTGGGGTTCGACGGCGTGGTCGGCGGCGTGAAGCGCGAGGCGCTGCCGGCGATCGGCAACTACCTGTCGTTCACGATGCAGTTCCTGTTCGGCTTCGGGATCGCTTTCCTGCTGCCCGTGCTGTTGATGCTGCTCGAGCGCGCCGGGATCGTCACGCGCAAGCAGCTCGTCGGCGCGCGGCGCTACGCCATCGTTGCGGCGTTCGCGATTGCTGCGGTCCTGACGCCCCCGGATATCGGGTCGCAGCTGCTGCTCGCGATCCCGCTGACGATCCTCTATGAATTCGCGCTGATCGGTATCTGGTTCACGGAGCGCAGCCGGGCGAAGGCCAAGGCGCAGGATGAGACGTCGGACTCCACCGATATCGCCGAAACGCACTGAGCGAACGGCGCCAGACGTAAAAACGGGGCCCGGTGCAGCTGCACCGGGCCCCGTTTTCGTATCTCAAGCGCAAAGGCTTACTTGGCGTCGCTCGCGGTCTTCGCCACGGTGCGGCCGGCCGAGCTCACGTCCTTGCCGGCGCCTTCGACCGTGTTGCATGCCGACACGATGAGCGCGCTGGCCACAACGGCCAATCCAACCAACTTACGCATAATACTTCCTCCTAGAAGGCTTGAATGCCACCGAGGGGAGAAATGTACGGGCGCGGGTTTCGTTCCGTTGGTGCAACCAGGCACGCGTCTGATTTGGAATGATAAAGGCGAAGCGTCACCGGGGGGGGGGAGGGTGATGCTTCCGGGCCTGTCACTTGGATAGCGAGAGCGGGGGGGCATAAAGTCGCTATCCGAACTATAGAACGGCGTTCGGGAAAGGTGGTTCCTGCCGTTTTCAAGTTTTTTTCGACGAGGTGTTTCGTCGCGCTCAATCGCGCCCGATGACGGCAAAGGCGATCTCATACGCGCCGACCAGTGGGTCATGATGGAGCGCCGAGCGCAACTGGCGCGAAAGGCCTTCCATTACACGGCCATAGCGCGTTGCTGCCTCGCGCAGCGCGTCGCTCTCGATCAGCGCCCGCGAGACGACGCGGAGCACTGCGCGGTCGGGCGTGGCGCCGGGCTGGATCGACACGCGGATCTGTGCCGAAGGATCGCAGGTCATCGCCAGCTCGATCGTCTCGGTCGCGAGGAACGCGACCGCGACGGCGACGTCCTGATTGACGAGGAACGGGGCGACGTCGAGCGTGATGCCGAGACCGTGCGAGCGATCGGGGGCGGTGGCGCGAATGTTGGCGGACAGTTCGCCCAGCATCGTGCGCATGTTGAGCCCGCGATTTTCCTCGAGCTCGGCAAAGTGGTTGCGGTGCACGACCGCCAGCGCGTCGACCCGGCGCTGGATCGACGAATAGGCCTCGGTCGCATCGGCGCTGCGTGCGCTGCGGGCGTGGAAGTTGATCAGGCTGGAGATCACCTGGAGATTGTTCTTCACCCGGTGATGCACTTCGCGCGTCAGCTTGGTCTGTCGCACGAGCCCAGCCGCCAGGCCCGCTTCGTGCGCCGCCACGGTCCGGCTGATGACCTGGAACGTATCGCCGAGCTCGCGGATCTCCTGCGCGGGCATGGTGCGGACGGTGCCGGTATCAATGACCTCACCTGGCGTGAACGCGGCGACCGCGGCGCGCAATTGCCGCAAGGGACGGATCAGCAGGCGGTCGACAACGAACCAGCCGATCCCCGCCGCCGCCGCCCACATCAGTAGCGGCAGCAGCAGCGCGATGATCAGCGACGAGGTAATCGGTGCGCTGCGGATGCTGGTGCGCAGCGCAAGGCCCGCGACGCCAAGGTCCGTACGCATCGTCTCCAGCCGGTCGAGCGGTGCCTCGTCGTCGATCGATTCGAGGAGCAGCGCGTCCTGTCCGAGCATCAGCGCACTGTTGAATTCCAGGGTCTGGTTGGACGGCCGGCCGATCCGTTCGAGAAAGGGCTGCGGGAAATAGGCGCGTGCCGACGTCTCGCCGCCGGGGCCGGTGATCGCGAGGACCAGGCCGCGGTTCGGGACGATCGCGGCGGCAACGGGATTGCTGGTCGAATCCAGCGCGACGGCTTCAGGCAGCGCGCGCCCGCACAACACGCGGCCGGCGCGGTCGGTGATGACAAATCGCGTACCCGAGGAGGCCTGCTGCGCGAACACGCCCTGTGCGCGGGCGCAGCTCGGCGCGTCGGCAGGGTCGAAGCCCAGCGCGTTCACCGCGACGCGCAACGCGGTCATGTCACCGATCAGTTCGATGGCGACCGATCGTGCGCTTTCTGCCGCAGCGACCCGCAACCTTGCACGGGCTTCCGCATCGGCGACACGCGTCGTCTGGAGCGTAGCGAAGATCGCAATCAGCGCGAGCGGCAGAAGCGCTGCACTGAGGATCAGGAAAAGCTTGGCCCCGGTGGGAAGCCGCCCGATCGCGGTGGCGATCTGCGACGGTGGACGAGACGCCGTCGCATTGGCGTCAACAGAACTGGTGTCGGTCGGGGTCTTCGTGGAGCCCGGGGCGGCAGGTGACGGGGTGCCGGATTTGCTCACGGAACCGGTTGGCGAGGCCATGCGGCCCGCCCTCAGTCCAGCTTGCCGAGCAGCGCCAGAAACTCGTCAGGAACGGCTTCCTCGACGGTCTGCTGATAGACCGACCGCAATGCCGTTCCCATCTGCCGATCGCGGGCCGTGTCGCGCGGCTTGCCGGTGCCCTTGCCAGCGGGAGTGCCGGCGGGAGTTTCGTTCTGCGTGTCGTGGCCCAAACTCAAAATTTCCCCCTGCACGACGCACGTAAGATGATGTTTACCATAGGCCGCGGGCGGCACATGACACAGCTAGACCTGCGTCATACACTCGCGGTGATTGTCCGGGAAACCAAATAGCCTCTCGTTAGTTCCCTGTTGGAGCGAAAAATCGATATTGTCGTGGGCGTCGGGCCAAAAGGTTCCGAGGGTCTGGCAATCGGTCGGTCGCGTCATATTCTAGTATCGTCGTCCTCACCGGGCCGGCGTAACGATCAGGGAGTTACCAATACCCATGTCGCTTGGACAGCAACTCGCACCGCATCTTCCCTTTCTGCGGCGCTACGGCCGGGCCCTGACCGGCAGCCAGAGTCATGGCGACAAATATGTTCGCGCGACGCTCGAGGCGATCGTCGCGGCACCTGATGAATTTCCGAAGGATGTCGATCCGCGTCTCGGTCTCTATCGGATGTTCCAGGCGATCTGGTCGTCGGCGAATTATGATGAGATGGGCGACGAGGGTGTCGGCGACACCAACGGCCATGCCGCAGTTGCCCGCGCACGTATGTCGCGGATGACTCCGCTCTCGCGTCAGGCGCTACTGCTGACCGCAATGGAGGGTTTCACGCCCGAGGACGCGGCCTATCTGATCGACGTCGATGCGAACGAGGTCGAAGAGCTCGTCGCCGCAGCACTGGCGGAAATCGAAGGTCAGACCCGCGCGCGTGTTCTGATCATCGAGGACGAGCCGATCATCGCGATGGATATCGAGACGATCGTGCGCGACCTGGGTCACGACGTGACCGGTGTCGCGGTGACTCGCGACGAGGCCGTGGCCCTTGCGATGGAAGAGCGTCCGGGTCTCGTGCTCGCTGATATTCAGCTGGCGGACGACAGTTCGGGTATCGACGCGGTCAAGGACATCCTTGCCGAATTCGAGGTTCCCGTGATCTTCATCACCGCGTTCCCCGAACGTCTCCTGACCGGTGAACGTCCCGAGCCCACCTTCCTGATCACCAAGCCGTTCCAGCGTTCGACAGTGAAGGCGGCAATCAGCCAGGCACTGTTCTTCGATCAGACGACCGTTCCGGGCGCCTGATGCGCCGCTAGACTTGGGCCGGGGTTGCCGTCGACGATATCGTCAGCAACCCCGGCATCAAGTTTTGATAGTTACGGACCCAAAACGGCGTTCGGGGGTTTCAGTCTCATGGTTGACCCAAAAGAGCAGATCCACGTCGCCGGCGAAGACGCCCGCGCCGGCGCAACACCGCATATGACCCGCTATATCCTTGTGATATCACTGGTCCTGGTTATCGCCATTTTTGCATTTCTCGTCATTCGATAGCATATGCGTGGCGTGGCGGACCGGTTAATGCCGATCCGTATGCTCAAGATCGCCGTCCTCTGGGCGGCGGTCGTCATTCGGGAACGATCGGAATTTCATGGTACAGCCCGCCCAGCGTGACGACGAAGTCGACGGCGCCGAGCCTCAGGTCGCGCCCGTTGAGCACGTCTCGCTTTCCGATGCCGAGTTCAAGGTCCAGCTTGCCCAGGTGATCCCGCATCTACGTGCGTTCGGGCGTTCGCTGTCGGGCAGCCGCGACCTTGCGGATGACCTGGTGCAGGAGACGCTGCTGAAGGCGTGGGCCGCACGGCTGCGCTTCCAGGCCGGTACGAACATGCGCGCCTGGACGTTCATCATCCTGCGCAACCTCTATCTGTCACAGATGCGTCGCGCCCGCTTCAAGGGCGAGTGGGACGATCTGGTGGCGGATCGCATCCTTGCGGCACCTGCTAGCCAGGACCGGCATGTCGAGCTGGGCGATATGCAGCGCGCGTTGATGCACCTGCCGCAGCCGCAACGCGAGGCGTTGATTCTCGTCGGCGCGGGCGGGTTTGCGTATGAAGAGGCGGCGGAAATCTGCAACGTGGCGGTCGGGACGATCAAGAGCCGCGTCGCGCGTGGCCGTGTCGCGCTTGAAACCATTCTCACGGATGGGTCGCTGCCGTCGCGCCGCGATCATGAGACTGACACGACCAAGACGGCACTCGACTCGATCATGGGCGATGTCGAAGAGCTGAGCCGCGGGCGGTGAAATAGACGCCCGCCGCGGCTGGCGTTTGGATCAGTGTCGTCGCGGCGACATGGTGTCGAGTTCACGCAGCAAAGACATAAACTCGTCGGGCATTCCGGAGTCGCGATCGAACGCACCGCGAAGCGACTGTCCGATCGCATCCGTCTTGCGAGGCGCGCGAACGACCAGATGATCGGTCTGGTCACGGCGAATAGTCGGGTGCAGATGGGTCATGCAGGGTCAACGAGCTTCAAGGCTTTTTGTTGCTACCCCGGCTTGACTTTATAAAACAATTGTGGGGTGTGGCTTGGATAACGCGCATCGGGCGTCGGAGATCATCGCCGCGACGCAGCGCGCGCGACGCTGGTCCCCCTTCCTCGCCATGCTCCTCGACCGCGAGCCTGTCCTTGCCAGGGAGCTGGCAGAGGGACGGCTGGATCCCATCCCGGTGCCGCTCGACCCCGACATGCCGGTTGCACGACGCCTCCGCCTCGAACGGCGTGCGCTCGCGCTGAGGGTCGCGATCGGTGACCTGGCCGGCGTGTTCGATCTCACCGCCGTGACGCAGCAGCTCACCGGGTTTGCCGACCACGCACTCGACACCGCGATCCGCACCGCGATCGAAGAGCGCACGCCCGGCGCCGAAGCGCGCGGGTTCGCCGCGATCGCGCTTGGCAAACAGGGGAGTGGCGAACTCAATTATTCGTCGGATATCGATCCGATCCTGATCTACGATCCGGACACGCTGCCGCTGCGCCCGCGCGAGGAACCCGAAGCCGCCGCCGTGCGGATCGGCAAGCGCGTCGTTGAACTGCTTCAGGCACGTGACGGCGACGGCTATGTGCTGCGCGTCGACCTCCGCCTGCGGCCGTCTCCCGAGATCACGCCGATCGCGCTGCCGATCGATGCGGCGATCAGCTATTACGAGGCGCAGGCGCTCCCCTGGGAGCGTGCCGCCTTCATCCGCGCGCGCGCCGCAGCGGGCGATATCGCGCTTGTCAGGCAGTTCCTCGACACGGTCCGCCCGTTCGTCTGGCGGCGCGCGCTCGATTTCGGCGCGATCGGCGAGATTCGCGGCATCTCGCGACGGATCCGCGATCATCATGCGCAGGGTCAGGCCTTCGGGCCGGGTTACGACCTGAAGCGCGGCCGCGGCGGGATCCGCGAAGCCGAATTCTTTGCGCAGATCCATCAGTTGATCCATGGTGGTCGCGATCCAGCGCTGCGCGCGCCGGCCACCCGCGTCGCGCTTGCGCGGCTGGCGGAGGCGGGGTGGATCGGCGGAGATGAGGCGCGCGCGCTGATCGAAAGCTACACGCTGCTGCGGACGATCGAGCACCGGGTGCAGATGATCGACGACCGGCAGACGCATGCCTTGCCGACCGGCGATGCGCTCGAGCGGGTGGCGTGGCTGCACGGGCTCGACGGCAGCGCCGCGTTGTTGGCGCTGCTCGCCCCGCATGTGGCGGCGACCGGGCGGATCTACGACGCGCTCGACGATGGCGCGGCATCCGGGCTTTCGCATGATCCGACGCGGCTCGACGCCGAGCTGGCAGAGGCGGGGTTTGCCGAACCCGAACCCGCGCGCCAGCGGATCGCCGCGTGGCGGGCAGGGGCCTATCCCGCGCTGCGTAGCAGTGCCG
>NZ_JRVI01000053.1:0-26372 GCF_000783375.1 Sphingomonas sp. Ant20 | reverse complement strand
GCACCGCAGCCGATCCTCCGCTCGATCGGACCCGGCGGCTTTCTCCGCCAGGCGCCCGGCGAGCAGCAGCCGCCGAGCACGCCCGCCCCGCCGCGGCGTCTCGTCCCCGCCAAGCCTTCGCCCGAAATGGCGGGCAAGACGAGCCTGCTCGAGCTCAACGACCGCATCTGCAAATGGCCGCTCGGCCATCCGGGCGAGCCCGATTTCCACTTTTGCGGTGACAAGGTGAACCCGGGCTTCCCCTACTGCGTCGCGCATTGCGGTCACGCCTATCAGGCCCAGCTGCCCCGCCGCGACCGCCGCCCGACGCCGCCACTCCCCTTCGGCGGCCCGCGCGCACGCTAAGATGGGGGGGGGCGGTCTCGCTCTCCGTGCTTCGGATGTATGCCTGTAGCGGAGCCAATCCCCAGCACCACCCCGGCGGAGGCCGGGGCCCAGTTGGGAAGGCTGTAGAAAAGGCGGGCAACACGTAGTTACCTCGGTCCCCAACTGGGCCCCGGCCTTCGCCGGGGTGGATTTTGGGGTATCGCTGACCAGAACGTTGGGCCGCTTCTCGCTGGGAGGCGGCCTTTTTCTTGGATTTGCCAGGCTCTAAACTCAAGATCTGCGGGTCCCGCCGCCGAACACCCCAGCACCACCCCGGCGAGGCCGGGGCCCAGTTGGGAAGGCCGTAGTAACGGCTGGCAACGCGTAATTGCCTCGGTCCCCCAACTGGGCCCCGGCCTTCGCCGGGGTGGTGTTTTGCGGAGACCATATTCACGAAAAAGGGCCGCCTCCCGTGTGGGAAGCGACCCTCTGTCCCTACCCGCGCCGCGGCGAAGCCGCGTCGTCGGACGTCGCTGGTGCGACGCCGGCCGAGCTCGGGTGAGGTGACGCCTTCTGGCGTCACCTTACCCTGCGCTTAGAACCGGAATGCCGCCGTCGCGCGCAGGCTGTGCCAGCGGAACTTGTCGTCGCTGCGACGAAAGTCCGTGCCGGTCGTGTTCGGCGCCAGCACGAACGGGTTCGTCGCCGGCTGCGTGCCCTGCGTCACGCGGACGCGGAAATCGTCGTCCTGATACTGGTGGAACATATATTCCATGCCGACCGAGATGTTCGGCGTGACCTTCTGCTCGATGCCGCCGCCGCCGAGGATGCCGAACTGCTGGCGCTTGCCGCTCTGCTGATAGGCGTTGCCGGTGTTGGTGCTGTAGAAATCCCGGTCGATCTTGGCATAGCCCGCACCGAACGTGCCGTAGAACAGTGTGGTGTTAACCGCATAGCCTGCACGGCCGCGGATCGAGGCTTCCCAGTCGACGCTGCGCGTCATCACGTAGCTGGCAGGCGTCGTCGAGAAGGCGGTGACGCTGTCGGTGATCTCGCTCTTGCCGAATTCGCCGACCACGCCGACGACGATGTTGCCGCGCTGCGTGTCCATGCCGACGCGGCCATAATACGCGGCGCCGTCCTTGTCCTTGCGGCAGCCGCGGCCACCGGTCAGCGTCGTCGCGGTCGTCGCGCCGTTGCAGAACCCGCTGCTGAACGCGTTGGCGCCGGCTGCCGTCGTCACCGCATCCCCGAACCGCCCGTCGAGATTGCGATCGAACAGGATCGACGATCCTGCATCGTTTGGCTGTACGTCATAACCGCCCGCTGCGCCGACATAGAGACCGTTGAACGGTGCGTCCTCGGTCGTCTCCTGCGCAAATGCCGGCGATGCCGTGAGACCGAGAATGACCGCGCCAGCGAGGCCGGCATAGAGGGATGTGCGCATGTAAGCTCCGGATATGATTGATCTAAGACAGCCAAGAAACGGGGCGCCCCGCCAATATATCCGCGAACATGACAGAAAGTTCATGTTGTGGCTTTTCCGCAACAGCGGTTGCGCGCTTGCACGGATCGCTGGCTAAGCCATATACCACGTCATGCCAGAAGACCTGCCCGAAGGCCTGTTCACGACCCCGTCAAAGACCGCCCCGACCTATGACGCGTCCTCGATCGAGGTGCTCGAGGGGCTCGAACCCGTCCGCCGCCGCCCGGGCATGTATGTCGGCGGCACCGACGAGCGCGCGCTGCACCACCTCGCCGCCGAAGTGCTCGACAATGCGATGGACGAGGCGGTCGCGGGTCACGCGACGCGGATCGAGGTCACGCTCGAGCCCGGCAACCGGCTGACGATCGTCGACAATGGCCGCGGGATCCCGGTCGATCCGCATCCCAAATTCCCCGACAAGTCCGCGCTCGAGGTGATCCTTTCGACGCTGCATTCGGGCGGCAAGTTCGCGGGCAAGGCCTATGCGACCTCGGGCGGTCTGCACGGCGTCGGCATCAGCGTCGTCAACGCGCTGTCGTCCGACACTGTCGTCGAGGTCGCGCGCGACCGCCAGCTTTATCGCCAGCGCTTCGCCAAGGGGCAGACGCTCGGCCCGATCGAGCGGCTCGGGACCACCCCCAACCGCCGCGGCACCAGCGTCGCCTTCACCCCCGACACCGAGATCTTCGGCAACGAGCTGCACTTCAAGCCGCAGCGGCTGCACAAGCTCGTCCGGTCCAAGGCCTATCTGTTCGCGGGCGTCGAGATTCGCTGGCACTGCGCGCCCGAACTGATCAGCGACGATACGCCCGCGCAGGCGGTGTTCCAGTTCCCCGGCGGGCTCGCCGACCATCTGCGCGACCAAGTCGCGGGCCGCGAATGCGCGACCGCCGACTTCTTCTCCGGCTCGCAGGATTTCCCGAGCGCGCAGGGCGAGACGCAAGGGCGCGTCGAATGGGCGATCGCCTGGCCGCTGTGGAGCGACGGCTCGTACAGCTGGTATTGCAACACCATCCCGACCCCCGATGGCGGCACGCACGAACAGGGCCTGCGCCAGGCGCTGGTGCGCGGCCTGCGCGCGTTCGGCGATCTGGTTGGCAACAAGAAGACGAAGGATATCAGTGCGGACGACGTGATGATCGGCAGCGAGCTGATGCTGTCGGTGTTCATCCGCGAACCGCAATTCCAGAGCCAGACCAAGGATCGCCTGACCAGCCCCGAGGCCGCGGGCCTCGTCGAGAAGGCGGTGCGCGACCATTTCGACCATTTCCTCAGCCACAATATGGACCGCGGCAAGGCACTGCTGAACTATGTGCTCGAGCGGATGGACGAGCGCCTGCGCCGCAAGCAGGAACGCGACGTCAAGCGCAAGACCGCGACGTCCGCCCGCAAATTGCGGCTGCCCGGCAAGCTGACCGACTGTTCCGCCAACTCGCCCGAGGGCACCGAGCTGTTCATCGTCGAGGGCGATTCGGCTGGCGGCTCGGCCAAGCAGGCGCGCGACCGCAAGACGCAGGCGATCCTGCCGATCCGCGGCAAGATCCTGAACGTCGCGTCCGCGACCAGTGCGAAGATCTTCGCGAACCAGGAAATCGCCGACCTGACGCTGGCGCTCGGCTGCGGCACGCGGAAGGACTGCGTGGCGGACAATCTGCGCTACGAGCGCGTCGTCATCATGACCGACGCCGACGTCGACGGCGCGCATATCGCGACGCTGCTGATGACCTTCTTTTTCCAGGAAATGCCCGACATCGTCCGCCGCGGGCACCTCTATCTCGCGCAGCCGCCGCTCTATCGCCTGACCGTCGGCACCAAGAGCATCTATGCCCGCGACGACGCGCACCGCGCCGAACTCGAACGCACCGTGTTCAAGGGCAAGAAGGTCGATGTCGGCCGGTTCAAGGGCCTTGGCGAGATGAACCCCGGCCAGCTCCGCGAGACGACGATGGACCCCGCGACGCGGGGCATGCTGCGCATCACCCTGCCGCAGGAATATGAGGAGCGGGCAGGGGTGAAGGACCTGGTCGACCGCCTGATGGGCAACAACCCCGCGCACCGCTTTGCCTTCATTCAGGAAAATGCCGGCCGGCTCGACGAGGAAGCGATCGACGCGTGACCATTGGGGCAAGCGGGGGCCGTTCGATAGCCGCCCCCGCTTGCCTCCGGAATCACTGCCTGTGCGCGACCATCGTCGAGGTCTTCCCGTGTTTCAGGTCGTTGACCGCGGTGGTCATCGTCGTGCCGTCGGGCGAGAGCGACATGCTATACGTACCGATCGGCGTATCGCCCTCGTAATCGGTTTCGAACAGAGTCGTCGGTCCGGTCTGTTTCAGGGCGACCTTCGTCCAGCCCGGATCCCCGGTCACCGTTGCCGGCGGACCGTCGATCGTCGCGGCATAGGATATGCCGGTCGGCGTCGAGAAGGCCATGGTCTTCCCGTCCTGTGCGAAGGTGAAGACGAGGCCCGTGTCGGATACCTGCGTATCCGTGGTTTCGCGCCACGCACCCGATAACGCATGGGCACCCGCCGGGGCGGGAGCGACGCGCGCATTGACCGTCGTTCCCGTCACCTCCACGCCACTCGGTGCGGTCCGGTCGACAAAGGCGGAGGACGAACTCTGCCCGTCCGCGGCCAGCGTCACCGTCGCCTCGGCGACTGTCTTTCCGCTCTTCCGGAACGCCCGCTTGACCGTCGTCGCATCCACCACCGCGACCGATGCCTCGTCATAATAGGGATTGCCGACAATCGGGTGAAACGTGCCATCGGCGGGGAATTTCAGCGCGGGCTTGCACGTCGTGCAGCTGAAGGTGCCCGCCTGCAGGAGGATGATCGAGGGCTTCTCGGCAGGTTTGCTCGCCTTTACATCTCCCTTCCAGGTGCCGTCGAACACGCCCTTGGCAAGCGCGGGGGTGGTGGCAAGAGCCATGGCCAGCATCACTGCCAGGCCGGTCGCATAGCGTTTCATACGTCAACCTCCTCTCGATGGGGACGCGACTGGGCTTGCGCCGGCGCGTTTGCGACGTCGGATGGAGCCGAGGGGAAGATTGCGCGTGCTGCCGGGGCGCCGCAAGCGGAGTCCGCGCCTTGGTACGGATCAGACAGGGCTGCGTCGGACGTCCGCGGTGTTGACGCCCATCCCCCGTCACCGGTATTAGGCGCCTCCGGGGCGGTCCATCACGGGCCGCCCTTCTCGTTTCGAAGAGGAAGCGCCTGTGACCATCACCCCGCTCATGCCCGTCTACCCGCGGTGTGGCGTGCGTCCGGTCCGAGGCGAGGGCGCCTATCTGTTCGGTGAGGACGGCCAGCAATATCTCGACTTCGCCAGCGGTATTGCGGTCAATGCGCTCGGCCATGGCCACCCGCATCTGACCAAGGCGATCGCCGACCAAGCCGCGACGCTGATGCACGTGTCGAACCTGTACGGGTCACCGCAGGGCGAGCATCTCGCGCAGCGGCTCGTCGACAACACGTTCGCCGACACCGTATTCTTCACCAATTCGGGTGCGGAAGCGGTCGAGTGCGCGATCAAGACCGCGCGTCGCTATCATTTCGCGAACGGCAATCCCGAGCGTCACACGCTGATCACGTTCGACACCGCGTTCCACGGCCGCACGCTCGGGACGATCTCGGCGACCAATCAGGCCAAGATGCGCGACGGGTTCGAGCCGCTGTTGCCCGGATTCGCCTATGCCAAGTTCAACGATCTCGAGGGTGCGCTCGCGCTGATCGACGACCACACCGCAGGCTTCCTGGTCGAGCCGATCCAGGGCGAGGGCGGTATCCGCCAGGCGAGCCCCGAATTCCTCCAGGGCCTGCGCAAGGCGTGCGACGAGCATGGCCTGCTGCTGGTGCTCGACGAGGTCCAGTGCGGCTATGGCCGGACGGGCAAGCTGTTCGCGCATGAACTCTACGGCATCACCCCCGACATCATGTCGGTCGCCAAGGGGATCGGCGGCGGCTTCCCGCTCGGCGCGTGCCTCGCGACCGAGGAGGCGGCCAAGGGCATGGTCGCGGGGACGCACGGCTCGACCTATGGCGGCAACCCGCTCGGGATGGCAGCGGGCGAGGCGGTGCTCGACGTGATCCTCGAGGACGGGTTCCTGGAGCATGTCGCCACGATGGGCGACCGGCTGCGCCAGGGCCTCGAACAGATGATACCCAATCACGATCACCTGTTCGACAGCGTGCGCGGCACCGGGCTGATGCTCGGGCTGAAGCTGAAAAGCGACAGCCGTGCGTTCGTCGCGTTCGCACGCGATCATCACAACCTGCTGCTGGTCGCAGCGGGCGAGAACGTCATCCGCATCCTGCCGCCGCTGGTGATCGACGAGAGCCATATCGCCGAATGCATCGACAAGCTGTCGACCGCCGCGCGCGTTTATGTGCCCGCCGCCGACGATTGAGCGCCTTTGCGCGGTCACTAAACCCCGTTCGTCCTGAGTAGCCACTGAGCGAAGTCGAAGTGGCGTATCGAAGGACTGGCCCGCTTGGGGCACTGTCCTTCGATATGGGTCTTCGGCTTCGCTCAGCCCCTACTCAGGAGAACGGAACTTCTTACGGGGTCGTTACCATGAGCAACCGCCATTTCCTGAATCTCACCGTCGCCGGCCCCGACGGCATCGCCGCGATGCTTGCCGACGCGCTCGATCGCAAGGCGGCGCGCGCCGGCTTCCCCAAGGGCCGCACGGATGCTGACGCCCCGCTCGCCGGCCACACGCTGGCGATGGTGTTCGAAAAAAACTCGACGCGCACGCGGTTCAGCTTCGACATGGCGATCCGCCAGCTCGGTGGAACATCGATCGTCGCCGATGCCGGCAGCATGCAGCTCGGGCGCGGCGAATCGATTGCCGATACCGCGCGCGTGCTGTCGGGCTATGTCGACGCGATCATGATTCGCACCGACGATCATGCCAAGGTCGAGGAGATGGCGCATCATGCCAGCGTCCCCGTCATCAACGGCCTGACCGACGCATCGCATCCGTGCCAGATCATGGCCGACCTGCTGACGATCATCGAGAGCGGCAAGGCGCTGCCCGGGCTCAAGGTCGCGTGGCTGGGCGATGGCAACAACGTGCTCGCCTCGATCGTCGAGGCCGCCGGGCTGATGCAATTCGACGTCGTCGCCGCCTGCCCACAGGGGTTTCAGCCCGAGGAGGAGGCGATCGTCCGCGCCTCGGGGCACGCGCGCGTCGTCGCTGACCCGCGCGAGGCGGTCGAAGGTGCGGACATCATCGTCACCGACACCTGGATCTCGATGGGGCAGGCCAATGCCGAGAGCAAGCTGAAGGCCCTTGCCCCCTATCAGGTCGACGCCGCGCTGATGGCGCTCGCGCGGCCCGATGCGAAGTTCCTCCACTGCCTCCCCGCGCATCGCGGCGAGGAGGTCACGCCCGAGGTGATCGACGGCCCGCAGTCGCTGATCTGGCAGGAGGCCGAAAACCGCCTCCACGCGCAGAAATCGGTGCTGCGCTGGTGCTTCGGGCAGATCGGCTGAAGCGCCCGGTTGGTTGATCGGGCGCAGGTCAGCCCCCATTTCCGTCATTCCCGCGGAGGCGGGAATCCATAAACTCCGAGCTGGTGATCAGACCACCAGCGTATGTCGCTCTGCATCCCCGCCTGCGCGGGGATGACGCCGCGACGGGGGATGCCGAAGGAACGATGGTGAACGACCCCAACATGACCGATCTCGACCGCGCGCTGGCGTTTGCGATCCCCGCGCGCAGCGCTCGTGGCCGAATCGTCCGGCTCGGCACCGCGCTCGACGAGGTGCTCGCCGCGCACGCCTATCCGCCTGCGATCGAGAAGCTGCTCGCCGAGGCGCTGACGCTCGCCGCGCTCATCGGCTCGACGCTGAAGGACGCGAGCGGCCAGCTGACGATGCAGACCCGGACCGACAATGGCGTCGTCCAGTTGCTGGTCTGTGATTATCGCGGCGGCGAGGTGCGCGGCTATATCGAATACGATGCGGACAAGCTTGCCCAGGCGCCCGTCGAGCCGACCCTGTTCGCCTTGTTCGGCCAAGGCTATCTCGCGATCACCTTCGATATGGCGAGCAGCAACGAGCGGTATCAGGGCATCGTCCCGCTCGACGGCGATACGCTGTCTGAGGCCGCGCAGAGCTATTTCACCCAGTCCGAACAGATCCCGACGATGGTCCGCACCGGCATGGCGAAGGGCCCCGACGGGCGCTGCGTCGCGGGTGGGCTGTTCCTCCAGCATCTGCCCGAGGGCGAGGACGGCCGCGAGCGGCTGCATACCAAGCTCGACCATCCCGAATGGGAGCATGTCGCGACGCTCGGCAACACGATGGGCGCGGACGAACTGACCGATGCGGCGCTCCCGCTCGAGACGCTGGTGTGGCGGCTGTTCAACGAGGACAGCGACGTCCGCATCCTTGCCGATATTCCCATCATGCGCGGCTGCCGGTGCGATCCCGACTATATCCGGGGCGTGATCGCGAAATTCCCGATCGATGAGCGCCGCGACATGGCGGACGAGAGTGGCTTCATCCAGGTCGACTGCGCATTCTGTGCAAAGAAATTTCCGGTTCCGGTCGAGGAATGACGCGTTTCTCATTAACGTGACGGTGGGAAATTGCGCGGCGTTAATGCGCTGTTTACCGCGCCGGGCTATACCGCCCTCGTGCTTTAGAGATTTCAGCACGTTTCTCCCTTGAGGCTGCTATTAGCGCCAACCTTTCAGGGCCGCCTTCGGGCGGCCCTTTCTTTTTGCCGCGGTCTGGCCTAGCGCGTCGCGCATCATGACATCATCAGCTCCCTTAGCGGTCGCCCTCGTCTCGGGCGGCCTCGACTCGATGGTTTCCGCCGCCATGCTGCGGGAATCCGGCCGGCGCCTGCTCGCGCTGTCATTCGACTATAACCAGCGTCACCGCGTCGAGCTCGACGCCGCGCGCCGCGTCGCCACCGCGCTTGGCGCCGAACGCCATATCGTCCTGCCGATGGACCTGTCCGCGTTCGGCGGTTCGGCGCTCACCGCCGATATCGACGTGCCCAAGGACGGTGTCGGCACCGATGATGCGGGCGGCATCCCCGTCACCTATGTCCCCGCCCGCAACACGATCTTCCTCAGCCTCGCGCTTGGCTGGGCCGAGGCGGCGGGCGCGCGCGACATCTATATCGGCGTCAATGCGCTCGATTATTCGGGCTATCCCGATTGCCGCCCCGAATTCATCGCCGCATTCGAGGGGCTGGCCGAACTCGCGACCAAGGCGGGGGTCGAGGGCG
Source organism: Sphingomonas sp. Ant20 (assembly GCF_000783375.1). Lineage (NCBI taxonomy): Bacteria > Pseudomonadati > Pseudomonadota > Alphaproteobacteria > Sphingomonadales > Sphingomonadaceae > Sphingomonas > Sphingomonas sp. Ant20. The sequence goes on along the minus strand of NZ_JRVI01000053.1, from coordinate 17,335 downwards.
ATCCGTTCCGCATCCAGGCGCCGCTCCAGCACATGACCAAGGCGGATATCGTCCGCGAGGGCACGCGGCTCGGGCTCGACCTCGGGCTCAGCTGGTCGTGCTACGATCCGACGCCCGCCGGCAAGCATTGCGGCGAGTGTGACAGCTGCCGGCTCCGCTCGCGCGGCTTCGACGAGGCTGGGATCGCCGATCCCACCGTCTACGCGGTCAAGCCGGTCTGACATGAGTTACGCGGTCAAGGAAATGTTCCTGACGCTGCAGGGTGAGGGCGTGAATGCCGGCCGCCGGGCGGTGTTCGTGCGCTTTGCCGGATGCAATCTGTGGTCGGGACGCGAACAGGACCGCGCGACCGCGGTCTGCCGGTTCTGCGATACCGATTTCGTCGGTACCGACGGACTGGGTGGCGGCAAGTTCGCCGATGCGCGTGCGCTGGCGGACGCGGTCGCAGGGTTCTGGGGCGCGGGAACGCAGGACCGGTTCGTCGTGCTGACCGGGGGCGAGCCGATGCTCCAGACCGACGATGCGATCGTCGATGCGCTTCACGCCGCGGGCTTCCGGATCGCGATCGAGAGCAACGGCACCCTGCCGGTCCATCCCGGCATCGACTGGGTATGTATCAGCCCCAAGGCGGGCAGCGTCGTCGTCCAGCGTCACGGCGACGAGCTGAAGCTGGTCTGGCCGCAGCCCGGTACCGACATCGCGGATATCGAGACATGGGACTTCGCGAACCTGCTGCTCCAGCCGCTCGACGACCCGCAGGCGGATGCCAATCGCGAAGCCTGTGTTGCGCTGGTGATGGAGCGTCCGCAATGGCGGTTGTCGCTCCAGACGCACAAGATGCTGGGGCTGCGTTAGGCCGCCTGCCCGCTCCGGCAGGGAAGCCCCCGGCTCAAGGGCCGGGGGGTAATCGTTCAGCGGTTGGCGATGCCAACGCCCGCCGCGGGGGGCCAGTCGAGCGCGCCGCACTTCTTGGCGACCCATTCCGCCTTCTTGTTCCAGCAGATCGGGTCGAGCCGCGGCATCTTCACCCGGTCGCGGCCGATATAGCGCGGGAAACGCTGCTCGCCCCAGGGGATCAGGCTGTTGCGCAGCTCGCGCGTGCGCTGCAGCGTCAGGTCGCCGAACTTGCCGCGCGGCGTGAACAGCGCGTCGCGGCCGATCGATGCGGTCGTCTGGCAAAAGCCATATTGCGCGGCGACGGTCGCGAAGTTCGAATAGGTGCGCGTGCCGAACTGGTCGAGCGCAGCCTGACCGGCCTTGACGCCCTTGGCCTTGTTGACGCGCAGGAAGTATTTGCCGAGCGTGTCGAAGGCGCCCTGCAGTTCGGTGCCGTGATCGGCGAGGATCGCATTGTAGTTCGACACCGTCAGCAGCGTCGGTTCGAACTGGCACTGGAGGGCCGCGACGTTCAGCGCCGCGCGCATGTGCCAGACCATCGCCGCGCGCTTCTCCGCGCTAGTGGCGTCGGGCATCGCCTGGCCGAGATCGGCCTCGTCCCCGGTCACCGCCGGCGCGGAGAAATCGCGCGATTGCAGAAAAACTGGGCCGAGGCGGGCTGAGCCAACGCCATCGAGCCGCTCGCCGCGCAGAGCGCCAGCGCAGTACGCACCATCTTCATTCCCAACTCCCCGGGCATTCCATCCCGAGATTTCTAAAGCGTTTCTTGCCAACTCCCAACTGTTTTGAGGGGCCCGGCAGCCGATCGCGGCTTCGGGTACGGTCCGGGCCGCAGATTTCCGTCGCAGCCGAAACGAGATCGCGCGCCGGGCGACCGATTGGGCTCTCTATTCCCCCGGACATCCGGGCCGTCATGCGGTGGACCCAGCCCCAACGACAAGAGGCCGCCCGGTTTCCCGGACGGCCTCCCGCATCACGTAATTTTCCGAAACCGGAAAATTACATCATGTTGTTGGTCATCATGGTGTCGTTCGACATCATCGTGTCGTTCGCCATCATGCCGTCGTTCATCGCGCCGTCAACGGCGGTCATGTTGTCGGTCATCGTGTCCATGCCTTCGGTGGCATTCATGTCGGTGACCATCGTGTTGTCGGTCGTGGTCTCGGTCTTCGGACCGCATGCCGAAACGGCAAGCGCTGCGCTGGCGATCAGCGAACCGGTCAGAACCTTGGAGATGAGTGAACGCATTTGGAAGCTCCCTAGATAGAGGATTTGGTAGGCCTGGAGGCCAGGTATATACCCAAATCGTAGTGGACATTAATCTGTAAAGGCCTGGCCCTCAAGCCTCGTTTTCTTGAGCCAAAGAAAGTGTTTCAAGGAACACGCCGCTCGTCAACGTCAGGGCAGCGTCAAAAGTTGCCATGTCGACATTCGTACCGAGCGATTTCAGACTGGTAACGGGGTATTCCGCAAGCCCGCACGGCACGATTCCGCCGAAATGCGTCAGGTCCGGATCGATGTTGACCGCAAAGCCGTGCAGCGTCACCCAGCGCTTCACGCGCACGCCGATCGCACCGATCTTCGCCTCGCGGCAGCCGAGATTGGGATCGCGCGTCCAGATGCCGACACGGCCCTCGACCGAAAACGCGGCGACGCCAACCTCGCCGAGCGCCGCGATCACCCAGTCCTCGACCGCGTGGACGAACCGCCGGACGTCGCGCCCGCGCTGTCCGAGGTCGAGCACCAGATAGCCGATCCGCTGCCCCGGCCCGTGATAGGTGTATTTGCCGCCCCGTCCGGTATCGAACACGGGAAAGCGCGGATCGACGAGGTCAACCGGATCCGCGCTCGTCCCCGCGGTGTAGACCGGCGGGTGCTCGAGCAGCCAGATCAGCTCGCGCGCATCGCCGGTGGTCACCGCGGCGGCGCGCGCCTCCATCTCGGCGAGCGCGGCGGCATAGGGGGTCAGGCCGGTATCGGTCCGCCATTCGAGCCCGTCGGTTCGCGACAGTGGATCGGCGGGCGCGAGGCGGCCGGAGGTCGGGAAGGGGGAAGCGGTCACGCGACCCATCTGCGCACTCGCCGCCGGTGATGCAAGCGGGCGGGGGCTTGTCACGCCGGCTGGTCCAACCGTCGCGGGAGTGGTCAAGGCCTGGGGCTTGGGCTACGTCGCGGCGGTATCGGGCATGCGTGCCAGGCGGCGAACGGGGAACAGGCGGATGGGAAGAGGCGTAAAAATCGGCACGGTCTGGGATCGTACCACCGAGGTACTGTCCGGGCGTAGCGGCCAGATCGCGGCGGTGGCGTTGCCGACCCTGGTCCTCCCGCCGGTCGTCAACAATGCGCTCGTCCTGCTCGTTCCGCCGCAGCCGGCGGTGCAGCTCGTCGCCGGCATCGTCGCCGTGGCGTCCGCGTTGCTCGCGATCCTGGGGTCGCTCGCGATCCTCGCGCTGGCGACGCAACCCTCTACCGACCGCACCGAGGCCTATCGTCAGGCGCGGGCGCGGCTGCTGCCCGCGCTCGGCGTGTCGCTCGTCGTCGGGCTGATTGCGCTCGTCCTGATGGCGCCGGTGTTCATCGCGCTGATCGCGTCGCATTTCGACTTTGCCGCCGCGTCCGCTGCCGCCAGCGCGCCCGCGCGAATGCCGCAGCTGCCGCGTGCGACGGCGATGTTCGTCGTGCTCTACAGCCTTGCACTGATCCTGCTCGCCATCTGGGCCAGTGCGCGGCTGATGCTGCTGACCGCGGTCGTGCTCAACGAACGGCTCGGGCTCGGCGCGATCCGCCGCTCGATCGCGCTGACCCGCGGGCTCACCTGGAAGCTGATCGGCGTGCTTCTGCTGTTCGGGATCGTGTTCGCGATCGCCACCTTCGCCGCTCAGGCCGTTGTCGGGCTCGTCTTTCGCCTGATCCTCGGCGGGGACCAGATCCCGACCGCGATGTTCCTTGCCGGGATCGCCGGCGCGCTTGCCAGTGCGGCGCTGATGGCGCTCGCCTATGTCTTCACGGCACAGCTCTATGTCGCCACCCGAGAGAAACCGATCACCGAATGAAAATCGACTTTACGGGCGTGTTGAAAGACGCCTGGGCCCTGTTCAAGCGCGACCGCGATCTGCTGCTCCGGATCGCCGGGCCCTTCCTGTTCCTGCCTGCCTTCGCGCTCGCGCTCGTCGTGCCCGACCCGCCGCTGCCCGATGCGGCGACGCGCGGCGACGAGGCGCAGGCGCTGGTCTGGGCGCAGGCGGTGACCGACTGGGCGGGGGCGAATGGCGGCTGGTACTGCCTGGCCTATGCGCTCAGCTTCTTCGGCATGGCGGCGGTCTATACGCTGTATCTCGACCGTGACCGGGTCGATATCGGCACAGCGCTCAGGCGTTCTGCCACGCTCCTGCCGCGCTATCTGCTCGCGATGATCCTGGTGTCGCTGCCAGCGGGGGCGGGGCTGCTTCTCTATGCGATTCCCGGCCTCTACATTCTTGGCCGGACGATGATGACCGGGCCGGTGCTTGTCGCCGAGGGCCCGATCGGCGCGTTCGCCGCGATCCGGCGCAGCCTGTCGCTGACGCGCGGCGCCGGCCTGCCGCTCATGTCGCTCGCCGCGTTCGGCTATATGAGCGGCTGGCTGCTCGGCATGCCCTTCATGGCGCTCGATGGCGCGATGCGCGATGGTGGACAGGGTAATCCGGTGGCGATCGCGCTCGTCGATGCCGGCGCGGCGGCGGCTGCCACCGCCTCGGGGGTTGCGATGGCGCTGATCGCGGTGTCGGTCTATCGGCGGCTGGCGCGCTAGGCGGTCGCGGACCGGCGTGATCCGCCCGCGGGTCTAGCGGCGTCCGCCCAGAAACGGGATCTGCGGCGCGACATCGGCGGGCAGCATCCCGGTGGCGCGCGGATCGGGAAAGGTCTCGATCGTCCGCCGCGTCGCGACGAATCCCTGCGCGCGGTAGAAGCCGAGCGCGTTTGGATGGTCGAGCGTACAGGTGTGCAGCCAGACCCGCTCGACACCCCTGGTCCAGGCCCGCGCAAGCGTCTCCGCCATCAGCCACCGGCCATGTCCCTGGCCGGCGAGTTCGGGGATCAGCCCGAAATAGGAAATCTCGCAAGCGCCCGTCCGGCGCAGGTCGAGTTCGAGCATCCCCACCTCGATCCCCGCCGGATCGATCACCGCATGCACGGCAATGCCCGGATCGCGAAGGATCGCGGCGAGCGCGGCATCGTCCATCGCCAGCCGCGAGAACCACAGCCAGCGCGATCCGACCCGGGCGAACAGCGCGCGATAACCCTCCAGCGTCGGCCGCTCCCAGCGCAGCAGCCGCAGTCGCGACGTCGGCATCGGCCTGAGCGGCGGCTTGCGCGGCATTTCGAGCGTGGTCACGATCGTGGCGAGCACGTCGTCCGCGACGGGGATCAGCGCCACCGGCCCCCGCTCACGACCATGTGGCGCGGGGCGGCAGGCTCATCAGGATCGCCTCGATATTGCCCCCGGTCTTCAGCCCGAACAGCGTGCCGCGGTCATAGACGAGGTTGAACTCGGCATAACGACCGCGCCATTCGAGCATCGCGGCCTCGTCCTGCGGTGTGAACGGCGTGTCCATCCGCCGCCGGACGATCCGCGGATAGGCGTCGAGAAACGCCTCGCCGACGTCGCGCGTGAACGCGAAATTGGCATCGAAATTGCCGTCAAGATGATCGAAGAAGATCCCGCCGACGCCGCGGTTCACCTTGCGGTGGGGGATCTGGAAATAGGTCTCCGCCCAGTCCCGGAAGCGCGGGTAGTAGGCCGGGTCGTGCGCGTCGCAGGCGGCCTTCATCGTCGCATGGAAATCGGCGGTGTCCTCGGCGATCGGCAGCGGCGGGTTGAGATCGCCGCCGCCGCCGAACCAGCGCTTGGTCGTGTTGAGGAAGCGGCAGTTCATGTGCACCGCGGGGACGTGCGGGTTGGCCATGTGCGCGACCAGGCTGATCCCTGTCGCGAAGAACCGTGGATCCTCGCCCGCGCCGTGGATCGACTTGGCGAACTCGCCCTCGAAAATGCCGCCGACGGTCGAGACGTTGACGCCGACCTTTTCAAACACCTTGCCCTTCATGACGCCGCGCACGCCGCCACCGCCGGGTTCACCCGACGATCGATCCGGTCCCAGGGGGTATAGTCGAACACGGCATCCGACCCGGCCTCGCGCTCGATCGTCTCGAACTCCGCGCAGATCCGGTCGCGCAGCGATTCGAACCAAATGCGGGCGGCGGCTTGCTGGGGGTCGAGCTCGGTCATGGTACCGTCCTACAAATCCTGGTCGGGGCGGGGAAGGGGCGCGTTCGCCCGACACTCCCCCCGGTAGGTCAGGCGGGCCAGCCGTCTGATTGCCGCAACGCCTCTGCCGCGACGATCGCGGTCGCGACCGAGATGTTCATCGACCGCAGGCCGGGACGCATCGGGATCAGCACGCGCAGGTCGGCGCGGGCATGGACGTCGTCGGGCACGCCCGCGCCCTCGCTGCCCATCAGCAGCACGTCGTCGGTCTGGAACGTCGCTGTGTCAAGTCGCACCGCGCCCTTCGTCGTCAGCAGGACGATGCGCCCGCGGACCTGGTCGCGAAACGCCGCCCAGTCGACATGCCGGACGATCTCGACCGCGCCGACATAGTCCATCCCGGAGCGCGCGACCGCCTTTTTCGTTCCAGGTGAACCCCATCGGCTCGATCAGATCGACCGCGAGTCCGAGACAGGCGGCGGTCCGCAAAATGGCGCCGACATTGCCGGCGATATCAGGTTGGTAGAGGGCGATACGCATACCGTTGCCTCTAATCCGGAACGCGCTGCAGTCAAAATGCTGTTGGCAAAGCGGGCTTGCGCCGTCTATCACCTATAGGCCTCCGTGGGGACGGTCGGGCAGGATGGGCGTGCGGTGCGGCGAACCGGCATGCGCATCGGGCCACGAGAATAAAGATAAACTGCAAGGGCGAGATGAATGGCGATAGTCGACGACATGGTTCCACCCGGCGAGTCGCCTGAACCGTTTCACGAAGAGGCGCACGATCCGCGCCGCCGCGATTTCATCAATATCGCCGCCGTATCCTTCGCCGGGGTCGGCGCCGTCGCGATCGTCCTGCCGCTGATCAACCAGATGAACCCGTCGGCCGACGTGCTGGCGCAGTCGACCACCGAGATCGACCTGTCGAAGATCCTGCCGGGCCAGGCGATCAAGACGAGCTTCCGCAAGCAGCCGCTGTTCGTGCGCAACCTGACGCCGAAGGAAATCAGCGAGGCCGACGCGGTCGACGTATCGACGCTGCGCGACCCGCAGACGCTCGCGGAGCGGACCAAGGCGGGCAAGAAGAACTGGCTGATCACGCTGGGCGTCTGCACGCATCTCGGTTGCGTCCCGCTCGGCGCTGGCGAGGGTGAGAACAAGGGCCCGTTTGGCGGCTATTTCTGCCCGTGCCACGGCTCGGCCTACGATACCGCCGCGCGCATCCGCAAGGGCCCCGCACCGACCAACCTTCAGGTGCCGGACTATGCCTTCAACTCCGACACCGTCGTCACGGTAGGCTGAGGAAACAACCATGAGCTTTCCCTGGGCCAAGCAATACGAACCGAAGCTGCCGCTGACGCGGTGGCTGGATGAACGGCTTCCCGTTCCCCGGCTCGTCTACAACGCGGTCGGCGCCGGTTACCCGGTCCCGCGCAATCTCAATTATTTCTGGAACTTCGGCGTCCTTGCCGGCGCCGCGCTGGCGATCCAGATCATCACCGGCATCACGCTGGCGATGCATTACGCCGCCAACGGCGCGGTCGCGTTCGACTCGGTCGAACACATCATGCGCGACGTCAATGCGGGCTGGTTCCTGCGCTATGCGCACGCCAACGGCGCGTCGATGTTCTTCATCGTCGTCTACACGCACATCTTCCGCGGACTCTATTACGGCTCGTACAAGGCGCCGCGCGAGATGGTCTGGCTGCTCGGCGTGACGATCTTCCTGCTGATGATGGCGACCGCATTCATGGGCTATGTCCTTCCCTGGGGGCAGATGAGCTTCTGGGGCGCGCAGGTCATCACCGGGTTCTTCTCGGCGATTCCGCTGGTCGGCGACACCATCCGCATCTGGCTGCTCGGCGGATTCGCGCCGGACAACGCCGCGCTCAACCGCTTCTTCTCGCTGCACTATCTGCTGCCGTTCGTGATCGCGGGCGTCATCATCCTGCACATCTGGGCGCTGCACATCCCGGGGTCGAACAACCCGACCGGCGTCGACGTGAAGGGCAAACAGGATACGGTGCCGTTCCACCCCTATTACACTGCGAAGGACGGCTTCGGGCTCGGCATCTTCCTGCTGGTGTTCGCCGGCCTGCTGTTCTTCTTCCCGAACTATCTCGGCCATCCGGACAATTACATCCCGGCAAACCCGCTTTCGACGCCCGCGCACATCGTCCCCGAATGGTATTTCTGGCCGTTCTACGCGATCCTGCGCGCCTTTACCGCGGACTTCATCCTGCCGGCAAAGCTGTGGGGCGTGCTGGCGATGTTCGGCTCGATCCTGCTGCTGTTCTTCCTGCCGTGGCTCGACAATTCGCCGGTCCGCTCGATGAACTACCGCCCCAAGGCGCGGATCGCGTTCTGGGTGCTGGTCGCCGACATCCTGATCCTGGGCTATTGCGGCGGTGCACCGGCGACGGCGACCTATGTGATCCTCAGCCAGATCTGCGCTGCCTATTATTTCGCGCATTTCCTGATCATCCTGCCGCTGATCTCGCGGTCCGAACGGCCCCGGCCGCTGCCCAATTCGATCACCGAGGCGGTGCTGGCCAAGCGTGGCGGGACGAGCCCGGCGCACACCGCGCTCTCCCCCAAGCCCGCGCACTGATACGGACTAGAGGATACATATATGGTTCGTCTCATCGCATCCCTGGTCGCGCCGCCTTTGTGCTGGTGCTCGGCATCGCGCTCTTCGGCAGCGTGTCGGGCGTCATCACCGACCCCCGTCGCGCCGTCTGCCGAGAGCGTCGCGCACAAGCATCCCAAGGAGCTCGAGCTCGCCTCGAACGGCGTCTTCGGCAAGTTCGACCGCCGTCAACTCCAGCGCGGGTTCCAGGTCTACAAGGAAGTCTGCTCAGCCTGCCACTCGCTGCGGCTGGTGTCGTTCCGCGATCTCCAGAAGATCGGCTATTCGGAGCCCGAGGTTAAGGCGATCGCCAACCAGTGGGTGATCGAACAGCCGACGATCAACCCCGAAACCGGCGAGGCCGCGACCCGCAAGAACATCCCGTCGGATCGCTTCCCGTCGCCGTTCGCCAACGAGGTCGCTGCCCGCGCCGCCAACAACAACGCGCTGCCACCCGATCTCTCGCTGATCACCAAGGCGCGCGAGGAGGGCACCGCCTATGTCCACTCGCTGCTGACGGGCTACACCGATCAGCCCGCGGCGTTGCTCAAGCAGTTCCCGGACATCAAGACGCCCGAGGGTCTCTACTACAACCCGTATTTCGCGAACCTCAACATCGCGATGCCACCGCCGATCACCGCGGACGATCAGGTGGCCTATGCGGACGGGACCAAGGCGACGAAGGAACAGATGTCGGCAGACGTCTCGGCCTTCCTGACCTGGACGGCAGAGCCGAACTTGGAGTCGCGGCACGCCGTCGGCGTCGCGTCGATCCTCTTCATCCTCGTCTTCTGCGGCCTTGCCTGGGGCGCCTATCAAACGTCTGGCGTGACGTGAAGCATTGATCCCACGCCGCGGCTATCGCGGTATCAGGGCGTGAAGGACGGCGGATCGGGGCAACCCGGTCCGCCGTTTCGCGTTTGGCGACCCGCTGGCTGCCCGTGTCCGTGCCTGTGTCCCGGCGCCACGCCCCCATGGCCCACCTGTGGTCCCGGCGCGCGTCAGCCGTCGTTCATGGAACCTGCGGTAGGTCGGTATTGTTGTGCGACCAATTGCGGCGCGTTGGGTCCGCTCTCCAGGTACGGGAGATTTTCGATGTTTTTCAAGCGACCAGGACTGGTCAGTCTCGCCATTGGTGTCGGCCTCGGCGTGGCCGGTTGCACCGATGGGTATGGCTATGGCGGCGGCGGGATCGGCTATGCGAGCGATCCCTATTATGGCGGCGGCTACGGCAACGGCTATTATGATGGTTACGGCGGCGGATACGGGGCCGGTTATGCCGGCGTCGGGCTCGGCTCCTATTATGGCTGGTATGGCGACTATTATTATCCGGGTACCGGCGGATACGTCTATGATCGCAACCGTCGTCCGCACCGCTGGAACGGTGCGCAGCAGCGCTACTGGCAGGGGCGTCGCGGCAATTATCGCGGTGCCGGCAACTGGGGCAATTTCGCCCGCGGCAACAGCCCCGCCGCGCGCGACTATCGCCAGGACCGGCGTGGCGCGAACCGCGACTTCCGTCAGGGTCGGCGCGAGGACCGCAACCAGCTGCGCGACGGTCAGATCACGCGCGAGCAATATCGCGGCGAACGACGTGAAGCGCGGCAGAGCTATCGTGGCGAGGCACGCCAGGACCGGCGTGAATATCGTCAGGAGCGCGGCAATGGCGGCGGGTTCCGCGGTCGTGGCGGCGGCGGCGGCGGCCGGGGCGGCGCCTATATGAACGTCCCCGTCCCGAAGTGACGGATCAGGATGCAGGCGCGCCGGTCGGGCGCGTCTGCATCAGCGCGTTCGACACGAACGTCATCACCATGACATCGTCCTGATTGAACACCTGCATCCGGCTTTTCACGATCCCCATTTCTGGGCGGCTGGCGGAAACCCGTTTGTCGAGCACCTCGGTCACGCAGCGCAGCGTGTCCCCCGGATAGACGGGCTTCAGCCACTTCAGTTCATCGATCCCGGGCGATCCGAGACTCGCCTGACGGTGCTCACCAATATGCTCGACCAGCATCGCCATCGTCATCGCGCAGCTATGCCAGCCGCTTGCGGACAGCCGGCCGAAGTGCGTCTTCGCCGCGGCCTCGTCGGACAGATGAAAGGGCTGCGGGTCGTATTTCTCGGCAAAGGCGATCACCTCGTCGCGCGTCACCGGATAGTGGCCGAACGCCGCGGTCGCCCCGACTGCGATATCTTCGAAATACTGCACGCCCGCTGCTCCTCCTATCGTCGCAGCACCTTTTGGAAGGGCGCGTCGTTGCCGTCCAGCCCCGGTTCCGCGGGCAGCCCGATCAGGTCGCGGAGCAGTGGCTCGACCGCGACATTGTCGAAGCTCGCGATGGTCTTGCCACCGATGAAGGCAGGACCGTTGGCGATGAACAGCGCGCGCATTTCGGGGGCGGCATTGTCATAGCCGTGCGAGCCGCCAGCCGAGACCCTGGTGGGCGTCGTCCGATCGACGCGCCAGCCGACATCGGCGAGGCACAGATAGCTCGGGACACGCGGATTGCGGCCATAATGGAACCGCGCCGGGATCTCCGCCTTGCGCCAGCATTGCAGGTGGTCGTGCTTCCGAAGCAGTCTGGCCTCGAGTGCTGCCTCATGCCCGGGCACCGCGAACAGCGTCGCATAGGCGCCCGTCTCGACGAGGCGATAGTCGGCCGGCGCCGCGATCCGGTCCATCGCGACGACGCGCGTGCTGCTGGTCGCCGCCATGCCGTGATCCGACACGATGACCAGATTGGCCGGCTGGCCGAGCGTCGCGAGCCCTTCGACGAGGCTGCCGATGCTGCCATCCACCTCGGCGGCTGCCTGCGTTGTCAGGGGGGAGTCGGGGCCATTGTCGTGCGCGGCCATGTCGACGGTATCGAAATACAGCGTCACCAGCTTCGGCCGGATTGTGGCGGGTCGCCGCATCCAGTCGAGGACGGCGTTGACGCGTTGCGTGGCGCTGATCTGCTGGTTGAACTGCTGCCAGTCCTGCGGCCGGGTGCCGCCGTCGATCGCGCCGTGGCTGTTGGGCTTCGGCGTGCCGCCGACCGCGACATTGGCGCCCGGCCAGAACATCGTCGCGCTCCGGATTCCCGCCTTTTCGGCGTCGACCCAGATCGGCGAGCTTTGGCTCCACCAGAAGGGATCGTCGCTCGCCATGGTGAATTTCTCACCGGGCCGCGCGGGATCCTCCATCGTGTTGCCGATGATGCCGCTGCGATCGGGTCTGAGCCCGGTCACCAGGGTCCAGTGATTGGGGAAGGTGACGCTCGGGAAGGACGGTCGCATCGCCGCAAAGACGCCGCCGGCGCGCAACCGGTTCAGGTTCGGCGTGACGCCCCGGTCGAGATAATCGGGGCGGAAGCATCGATCGACACGAGGATCGTCACCGGTGCCCGGACCGCCAGCGGCTGCGCGCCTGAGGAGCGGCCGTGGCGGTCGCGGGGGCAGCCTGAGTCACCGGCGCCAGGGCAGGGGGCGTGGCCGGATAGGCACAGCCACCGAGCGCGAGTGCCAGAGCTGAAAACGTCGCGTGTCTCATGCCGTCTGTTCTGCTCGCTACGCCCGCCCCCGGCGCGTGACTACACACGCAGGGGGCGTGACATTGTTGGGATCAGCTGTGTAGGAAGTGCATCACGTCGCCGTCATGGACGACATAGGCCTTGCCCTCGGCGCGCAGCTTGCCCGCCTCGCGCGCCTTCGATTCCCCGCCCAGCGCGATGAAGTCGTCGAACGCGATCGTCTCGGCGCGGATGAAGCCCTTCTCGAAATCGCCGTGGATCTCGCCCGCCGCCTGCGGCGCGGTCGCGCCCGCATGGACGGTCCAGGCGCGTGCCTCTTTCGGGCCGACCGTGAAGAAGGTCAGGAGGTGGAGCAGCTTGTAGCCTGCGGTGATGACGCGAGCGAGGCCGGTCTCTTCCAGCCCCAGCTCGCCCAGGAATTCGCCGCGATCTTCGGCGGGCATCGTCGCGATCTCGGCCTCGATCGCTGCCGACACGACGACCGCCTCGGCACCCTCGGCCGCGGCCTTCTCGAACACGCGCGCCGACAGCGCATTGCCGTTCGCGGCATCGCCCTCGTCGACGTTGCAGACGTACAGGACGGGCTTGGCGGTCAGCAGCTGCGCCTGTGCGAACACGCGCGCCTCGTCCTCGTCCTTGGGTACCGTCAGCCGCGCGGGCTTGCCCTCGCGGAGCAGCTCGAGCGCCTGGCCGAGCACGGCGGCGCCGATCTTGGCCTCCTTGTCGCCCTGCATGCCCTTCTTGGCGAGGTTGGGGACGCGCTTCTCGAGGCTCTCGAGATCGCTCAGCATCAGCTCGGTCTCGACCGTTTCGGCATCGGCGATCGGATCGACCTTGTTGTCGACATGCGTCACGTCGCCATTTTCGAAACAGCGCAGCACATGGACGATCGCGTCGACCTCACGGATGTTGCCGAGGAACTGGTTGCCGAGCCCTTCGCCCTTCGACGCGCCGCGCACGAGGCCGGCGATGTCGACGAAGCCGAGCTGGGTCTCGATGATCTTCTGCGAGCCGGCGATCTTCGCCAGCGCGTCGAGCCGCTTGTCGGGCACGCCGACATTGCCGACGTTCGGCTCGATGGTGCAGAACGGATAGTTCGCCGCCTGCGCCGCGGCCGTCTCGGTCAGCGCGTTGAAGAGGGTGGACTTGCCGACGTTCGGCAGCCCCACGATGCCGCAGCGAAAACCCATGATATGCCCTTGGTATAAGATTGTGCGGGCGCTTTAGGCGACCGCGCGAAGGAACGCCAGCAAGGACGCCTGCGCATGACTGGGTGCGACCTCCATTATCCCCACCACCCCGGCGAAGGCTGGGGCCCAGGTGGGGGACGTTGCTCATGAAGGTCGGCACGCCGTTACTGCGACCTTTCCAACTGGGCCCCGGCCTGCGCCGGGGTGGTCGCTGATTTTAACGCCCGACTGATCGACCTAAACGATTGCCGCAATGCAGCAAAATTATCGTACCGCTCGGTAGATATTGCGAGTCCCGTGCGTATATCGCGCTCTGCCAGTCAGATTTAGGAATAGCATGACCACCACCGCCAAGGGCTACGCCGCCCAGTCGCCCGAGACGCCGCTCGCACCGTTCAGCTTCGAACGCCGCGCGCCGGGCAAGACCGACGTCGCGATCGACATCGCGTTCTGCGGCGTCTGCCATTCGGACCTCCATACCGCCAAGGGCGAGTGGGAAGGCACGTTGTATCCGTGCGTTCCGGGCCATGAGATCGTCGGCCGCGTCACTGCGGTCGGTGACGACGTCACCAAGTTCAAGGTCGGCGACATCGCCGGCGTCGGCTGCATGGTCGACAGCTGCGGCCAGTGCCCGTCCTGCACCGATGGCGAGGAGCAATATTGCGAGACGACCGGGTTCGTCGGCACGTATAATGGCCCCGATCCCGTGCTCGGCGGTCACACGTTCGGCGGCTATTCGGACCATATCGTCGTCGACGAGGGCTTCGTGCTGAAGGTCTCGCATCCCGAGGCCGATCTCGCCGCGGTCGCGCCGCTGCTCTGCGCCGGGATCACGACCTATTCGCCGCTGAAGCACTGGAAGGTCGGCCCCGGCCAGAAGGTCGGCATCGTCGGTCTCGGCGGTCTCGGTCACATGGGCGTCAAGATCGCCAACGCGATGGGCGCCGAGGTCTACGTCTTCTCGACCTCGCCCAACAAGCGCGACGACGCCAAGCGCTTGGGCGCCAAGGACCTGATCGTGTCGAAGGATGCCGATGCGATGGCGGAGCATGCGAACAGCTTCGACTTCATCCTCAACACTGTTGCTGCGCCGCACAATCTCGACCCGTTCCTCGAGCTGCTCAAGCGCGACGGCACGATGACTCTGGTCGGCGTGCCCGCCGAGCCGCACCCGTCGCCGTCGGTCGGCAATCTGATCTTCCGCCGTCGCCAGCTGGCAGGCTCGCTGATCGGCGGGATCGCGGAGACGCAGGAAATGCTCGATTTCTGCAACGAGCACGGGCTGGTCTCGGACATCGAGATGATCAAGATGGACGAGATCGAGCCGGCCTATGACCGCATGGTCAAGAGCGACGTGAAGTATCGCTTCGTCATCGACATGGCGTCGATGAAGACGGCGGCCTGATCGGGCAGGGGGCGGCGCTTGCCGCGAGCGCCGCTTCCCCCAATTACCTCCCCGGCGAAGGCGGGGTCCAGGTGGGAAGGCCAATGTGATGCAGGCCAGCCCTTCGTTAGCGACCTTTCGCAACTGGGCCCCGGCCTTCGCCGGGGAACGGTCGTTTCAAACGATCACTCGGCGCCTACCTCACCACCGATAATTGAAGCTGATGCTGATCCGCTCGCCCTTCGCAGCATTCGGCACGACCTCATGCCGCAGCCAGCTCTCCCACAAAAACACGCTCCCGGGCTTCGGCACCGCATAGACGACGTCCGCAGATCCTCCGGCGCGTCGTCGAGCCGGGTCGGCGCGGCCATCATCATCGGCAGCCGCGGATCCTCAAGCTTAAGCGCGCCCGCGCCTTCGGGAATCGTCACGTACATCGTGCCCGACACGACGCTCTGCGGATGGATATGCCCCGAATGCGCGCCGCCGGGCTTCAGGACGTTCACCCACAGGCTGTCGAGCTTGAGTTTCCGCCCACCAAGATCGAACGCGCAGTCCTTGGCGAACGCCGCGACATGCTTGTTGAGCAACCGCACCAGATCGCCGAACCGCGGATCGCGCAACGGCAGGTCGTTCAGCGACGCGTAGGACGTGTACCCGCGATAGCCATGCGCCTTCGACCACGCGACGCCCGCGCGGTCCGCCTTGGACAGTTCGAGCGCCGCGTCCTCCAGCTCCTCAACCAGATCGTCATCGCCGAGATCGGCCTCGTAGAACCGCGTGGCGAAAAGCGAGCGGGTGGTCATGGTTGCATCCTCACAGCGACATCATTCATGAAGCGGACGTCGTCGCCCGCCGCCAGCCACGCCGCCTCCGCGGCGATCGCGCCGAGCATGTCGGACAGCGGCTCGATCTCGGTCTTGGCGTAATTGCCGAGCACATAGCCGGTGACCCGGTCCTTGTGACCCGGATGCCCGATGCCGAGCCGCACGCGGCGGAAATCGGGGCCCAGATGCTGGTCGGTCGAGCGCAGCCCGTTATGCCCCGCGGTCCCGCCGCCGGTCTTCACCTTGACGCGGAAGGGGGCGATGTCGAGCTCGTCGTGGAATACCGTCAGCGCATCGACGTCCAGCTTGTAGAAGCGCAGCGCCTCGCCGATCGCGCGGCCGCTCTCGTTCATGAAGGTCGCGGGCTTCAGCAGCAGGATCTTTTCCGATCCGATCCGGCCTTCCTGCGTCCAGCCCTGAAACTGCTTCTTGACCGCGCCGAAGCCGTGCACCGCGGCGATCGCGTCGGCGACCATGAACCCGACATTGTGCCGGTGCATCGCATATTGCGCCCCCGGATTGCCGAGTCCCGCCCAGATCTGCACGTGTGATTCTCCAAAAACGATCGTTGCCCGCGCCCCAAACCGTCATTTTCGCGGAGGCGGGAACCCATAGTGGCAAACCTCTCGATTCCATATGAAGGTCCGAGGGTCTGGATCCCCGCCTGCGCGGGGATGACGGTTTTTTGGGTGAGCGGAATGGCTTGCAAAACGAAACGGGCGGGAAAGCCCTAGCTTTCCCGCCCGCCAGATCATCCGAAAACGAAGGAGATTAGTCCTTCTTCTGCGGCGTGATCTTGTCGTCGTCGTTGTGATCGTCGTTAGGCTCGACCACGGGCTCTTCGTCCGAAGCAGCCTCAGCAGCCTGCGCCTCGGCGACTTCAGCCTCGAGCTCTTCGTCCTCGACGGTCGGGACGGTCGGCGGCACGATCGTGGCGATCGCGAAGTCGCGGTCGTCGATCGCGGGCGTCGCGCCCTTGGGCAGCGTCACGTCGCTGATGTGGATCGAATCGCCGATTTCCATGCCGGCGAGCGAAATCGAGATCTCGCTCGGGATGTCCGATGCGTCGACGACCAGCTCGATCTCATGACGCGTGATGTTGAGGACGCCCTTGCCCTTCTTGATGCCGGGGGCATCGTCTTCGTCCGTGAACACGATCGGCACCGCGACGGTGACGGTCGAATGCTCGCCGATGCGCAGGAAATCGACATGGATCGGGCGATCCGTGACCGGGTGGAACGCAACGTCCTTCGGCAGCGTGCGCACGCCGTTGACCATCACGACCGAATTCATGAAGTGGCCGGTCATCAGCGCCTTCATCAGCGCCTTTTCCTCGAGGTGAACCGAGGTGGGTTCCTTGTTCAGGCCGTAGATCACGGCAGGCACGCGGCCATCACGACGCAGCGCCCGGGAGGCTCCCTTGCCAACCCGGTCACGCGTCTCGGCTGCGAGCGTCAACTGGTCGCTCATCGATATTCTCCGAAACTCGTTTGTTGTTCTTCCCGCCCACGCCTCCAGGGATGACCATGGACCGGAAGCGCGGGCGCATAGCGGAAGTGCACGTTTTAATCAACTACACCCTCTCCCCCCGGGGGAGAGGGAGGGGCCCGCGTGCTCTTGCACGTGGGAGGGTGAGGGCACGGTTGTG
>NZ_JRVI01000052.1:0-14821 GCF_000783375.1 Sphingomonas sp. Ant20 | reverse complement strand
CGCGGGCGCGGTACCACGACCGCCGCCAGCGCCCGCTTGGTCCGCCGGCGGCTGAGATACAGCAGCAGGCCGGTGACCGTGAACAGCGGCATCGTCAGGCTCGTCAGGAACAGCGCGATCCGTCCGGGCAGACCGAAGAATGCCCCCGTGTGGAGCGGGTAGATGCTGGTCGCGATCGTCTCGCCAACGCCGCGCTCGGCATAGCGCTCCGCCTTGGTCAGCGCGCCGCTCCGCGCGTCGAAGCGAAGTTCGTCGGTCATCCGGTCGGACCGCGCGCCCAACGGCACCATTCGCATCGTCACCGGTGCCGCGCCCTGCGGGACCGTGATCGTCACCCGGTCGAAACGCGAACCCTCGCTACGCCGGAACCCCGCCCAGGCCGGGGCGATCGGTCGCGACTCTTCCGCCACCTCACCCCGGTCGCCGCGACGGCCACCCGGCGCGCGCCCCTCGCGCCCGCCACGTTCCGGCCGCTCGGTCGTACCGGTCAGCATGTACCGCGCACCCCGCTGATACCAGTCATAAGACCACCAGAGGCCGGTCGCCGCACTCAGCAGGTAGAAGACGAGCACCCAGCCGCCGATCACCGCATGAAGCGCACGGTACAGGTTGCGCCCGGTCTTGCGCAGATCGAGCACGAACCACGCCCGCCAGTCGAGCGGGTGGCGCGGCCAGCGCAGATACAGCCCCGACAGTGCGAAGAAGACGAGCGCCAGCGCGGACAGGCCGGTCAGCTGGCTGCCGATGCCGTTTCGTCCGCCCGGCAGCGCGAGCCAGCGGTGGAGGTTCTCGATCGTGCGAAACACCCCCGCGCCGGTGGCGGTGCCGAGCAACCGGCCGGTCCGCGGATCGATATAGCTGCGCTCGCCACCGCGCTGGCCCTTCTTCGCGGCGAAGCGAACCTGCGCTGCGAGCGTGGGATCGCGCGCGATCGTCAGGTCCTGCACCCGCTTGCCGTCGCGCTGCGCGGATGCGGCCCGGACCAGAGCATCGGGCGACAGCCTTGCCGCATCGCCCGCCCCACTTGGCAGCGGTGCGAGGGTCACCACCCCCGGGCTGAGCGCCGCCATGATCTCGTCCTCGAACGCCATCGCGGCGCCGGTCACGCCCATCAGTGCGAGCACGAAACCCGCGGTAATCCCCAGAAACCAGTGCATCTGGAACAGCACGCGGCGCAGCGTCATTGCGCGCAGTCTCGAACGATCATCATCTGCCTTCAGCCCCCCAGATCACGGATGCCGCACTATCACGTATTGCTATTGGTTCTCAAGTGCAGCTTTGAGCGGGTGTTGGCGGACGGTCGTCCTCACGCATCGACGCTTGCCCGGACGTCGCGGATCGGCAAGCATGGACTAAAGGGGAGAGGTACATGAAGACCGCGATACTGGTCGCGCTGGCTGCGGCGACCGCAATTCCGGCCGACGCGCAAACGGCGCCACCAGCTGTGACCTATATCCAGGCCGGCACGCTGCTCGATCGGCCGGGCCAGGCGCCGCGCGGCGCGACCACGATCATCGTCCGCGACGGCAAGATCGTCGCGCTGCGTGACGGGTTCGTGCCGCCGGAGGCGGGCGCGACGCTCGTCGACCTGCGCACCGCGTTCGTGATGCCGGGCATGGTCGACATGCACGTCCATCTCTGGGGCATCGGCGGCGACCCGATGCGCGCGCGGCTCGAGGCGATGACCCGCGACCGGTTCGATGACGAGATGACCGCGGTCGCCAATGCACGGCAGACGCTCGCCGCAGGGTTCACCTCGGTCCGCGATCTTGGCGGCGATCCGCGCGGTATCCGAGCTTTGCGTGACGCGATCGATGCAGGCGCGATCGAAGGTCCGAGCATCACCAATGCCGGCGAGATGATCTCGGTCACCGGCGGTCATGGCGATGGCGGCAACGGCCTCGCCGAGGAATTCGCCAATATGGTCCATGGTCGCGAGGTCAATGTCTGCAACGGGCCCGATGACTGCCGCCGCGCGGTCCGGGCACAGGTCGCGCTCGGTGCCCGCGTCATCAAGTTCGCGGCGACCGGCGGCGTGCTGTCGAACGCAGCGGCGGCCTAGGCCGCGCGATGACCCCGGACGAGATGCGCGCGATCATCGACACCGCGCACATGCTCGGCCGCAAGGTCGCGGCGCACAGCCACGCGACCGAGGGAACCCGCGCCGCGCTCGAGGCGGGGGTCGATTCGATCGAACACGGCACGTTTCTCGACGACGAGACGATCCGCCTCTTCAAGACCAGGGGCGCCTATCTGGTGCCGACCGAGATCGCACCGGTCGCGGCACTGGCGCAGGCACGCGGCGGCGCCCTGCCCGCGGCCACCATCGTCAAGGCCGAGTCCGCCGCCGCGGCGATGGCCGCCAGCCATCGCCGTGCCTATGCGGCCGGCGTCAAGGTCGCCTTCGGTACGGATACCGGCGTGTCGAAGCACGGCGACAATGCGACCGAATTCGCGCTGCTCGTGCAGAACGGTCTTACCCCCGCACAAGCCATCGCCGCGGCGACGAGCGGCGCGGCGGATCTGCTGGGGCGGGACGATATCGGCACGCTCGCGCCCGGCAAGACCGCGGACATCATCGCGGTGCGGGGGTCCCCACTCGACGACGTCAACCGGCTAACGCAGGTCGATTTCGTCATGCACCGCGGAGTCGTGGCGAAGGCGATCGCGGCGAAGTGATCGTCATGCGGCGGCGGCCCCTGCGCATCGAGCGCGCCGCCGCCGTAGCGGCTCAGGCGGTCAGTTGACGCCGCCGGACGTCGCCGAGCAGCGCTTCGGCGGCGGGGTCGCCGACCTCGCCTTCCGTCGCGCGATAGGCGGCAATTACATCGGCATCCGACGCCGCGGCCAGCAGGCCCCGGACCTCCGCGTCGAACGCATCGACCTCACCCGCCGCAGCATCGGCGGCGTCGTCGCTGCTGATCGCCGGTGCGTCGGCGGGCGACGGTTCATGCGCCATGATCGCGTCCTGCTTGAACACGTCAAAGGCGTCTGCGGCCTCGTCACGCTCGACAAAGGCGATCTTGAGCGAGGTGAGCAGATCGAGCGGCGATGCGATATTTTCCATATGCTCACGGTAGGCACGGGCCCGCGAATGGCAAGCGCGATCGCGTCTCAACGGGACAAGTCCGTCGCTCGCTGGCCACGGCGCGACGCGCGTCCCGAAGCGGGGCAGCCTATTGTACGATCAATCTCGTCCGCGTCTCTTGACGACCGGGCAATGGCCTATACGATAGCGGTAACATGAGTGGAGAGGGAAATTGATGTCGCATATCGCCGCGCCGGTCCTGTCGGCGTTGCCTGCGGACTGGCGCAACGCGCTGCTGCTTGGCCGGGTTGATCTCGGCGACGGCCCCACGCCGATATTGGTAAGCCGCGGTGAAGTCTTCGACATGTCCCGTGTCGCACCGACCGTGTCCGCGCTCGTCGCGGGCGGCACGTTCGACACGGCAGCCGGGCAGTCGCTCGGCACCCTCGAATCGCTCGACCTGTCCGCGGCGGTCGATGCGCCTGCGCGCCTGCTGAGCCCGATCGACCTGCAATGCGTCAAAGCCGCCGGCGTGACGTTCGCGGTGTCCGCGATCGAGCGCGTCATCGAGGAGCGTGCGCGGGGCGATGCCTCCAAGGCGGTCGAAGTGCGTGGCCGGCTCGAGGCCCGGATCGGCGGCAGCGTCCGTTCGGTCGTGCCGGGCTCCGCCGAGGCGGCGGCGCTCAAGGCGGCGCTGATCGAGGACGGGATGTGGTCGCAGTATCTCGAGGTCGCGATCGGCCCCGATGCGGAGATCTTCACCAAGAGCCCGACGCTCTCGACCGTCGGCTGGGGTGGCCCGATCGGGATCCGGTCCGATTCGACATGGAACAACCCCGAACCAGAAGTCGTGCTGCTGGTCGATGCAGACGGCGCGATCGTCGGCGCGACGCTCGGCAACGACGTCAACCTGCGCGATTTCGAGGGCCGTTCCGCGCTGCTGCTGAGCAAGGCCAAGGACAATAACGCGTCCTGCTCGATCGGGCCGTTCATCCGCCTGTTCGACGACGGCTTCTCGCTCGACGACGTCCGCGCGAGCGACGTGACGCTCAAGATCGAGGGCGAGGACGGCTATGTGCTCGACGGGCATAGCTCGATGCGCGAGATCAGCCGCGACCCGACCGATCTCGTCACGCAGGCGATGAGCGAGCATCATTACCCGGACGGCTTCGTCCTGTTCCTCGGCACGCTGTTCGCCCCGACCAAGGACCGCGACGAACCCGGCCGCGGCTTCACGCACAAGATGGGCGACGTCGTCACCATCTCGAACCCGAAGCTTGGCGCGCTCGTCAACCGTGTCACGACCTCGCGCGATGCGCCCGCATGGACGCTGGGCATCGGCGGACTGATGGCCAATCTCGCGCGTCGCAAACTTCTCGACGCATGACCTACGATCAGACGGAGACTCCCGTGTTGCAGCAGACCAGCGCCGGTGAAGGCCGCGCCATCTATCCCAGTCTCGCCGGCAAGCGGGTCCTCGTGACCGGTGGAGGATCGGGCATCGGCGCAGGTCTGGTCGAGGCGTTCGTCGCCCAGGGTGCGCGCGTCGCGTTCGTCGACGTCGCCGACGAACCCAGCCAGGCACTGCTCGAGCGCCTCGCGGTCGATGCGGCCCATGCGCCGATCTATCATCGCTGCGACCTGACCGACATCGATCAGCTGAAGACGGTGTTCGGCGCGCTCGAGCAGGCGCTCGGCGGGATCGACATCCTGATCAACAATGCGGGCAATGACGACCGGCACGGCGTCGACGAGGTCACGCCCGCTTATTGGGACGAGCGGCTGAACGTCAATCTGCGACACCAGTTCTTTGCAGCCCAGGCCGTCGTCCCTGCGATGAAGCGCGCCGGCGGCGGCACGATCCTCAACTTCGGGTCGATCAGCTGGCATCTCGCGCTGCCCGATCTGGTCCTGTACCAGACGTGCAAGGCAGCGATCGAGGGTCTGACGCGCGGCCTCGCGCGCGACCTCGGCCGCGACGGCATCCGCGTCAACACGATCGTCCCGGGCAATGTCCAGACGCCGCGCCAGGAGAAATGGTACACGCCCGAAGGGGAGGCGGAGATCGTCGCCGCCCAGTGCCTCGACGGCCGGATCCAGCCGATCGACGTCGCAGCACTCGTGCTGTTCCTCGCATCGGACGATGCGCGGATGTGCACCGGGCACGATTATTTCATCGACGCGGGCTGGCGCTGAGCCATGGATAGCGAAGCTCGCCTGCTCCACTCGGTCGGCGCCGAGCTCGGTGAAGGACCGGTCTGGTCGGCGCGCGACAAGGCGCTGTGGTTCGTCGATATCAAGGCGCCCTGCGTCTATCGATATGATCCCGCGTCGCATGCGCTGGATCGTTTCGACGCGCCATCGCATGTCGGCTGGATCCTGCCCGCACAGGACGGCCTGTGGGTCGCCGGGCTCGCCAAGGGCCTTCACCGCTTCGATCCGCGCGACGGCAGTTTCACGCTGATGAACGGCATCGAGGCGGAGCTGCCCGACAACCGCCTCAACGACGCCGCGGTCGATCCCGCCGGCAGGATCTGGTTCGGGTCGATGGACAACAGGGAAGTCCACCCGACCGGCCATATCTATCAGTGGCACCGCGGCGCCGTCAGCAGGACCGCCGTGCCGCCCGTCGTCATCACCAACGGCCCTGCCATCTCGCCCGACGGGCGCACCGCCTATCTGGTCGATACGCTGGGCCTGTCGATCGCCGCGCATCCGATCGGTCTCGACGGCACGATCGGCGAGGGTCGCCCGTTCCTCAAGTTCGACGCGAGCAAGGGTTATCCCGACGGCGCGATATGCGACGCCGGCGGTGGCGTTTGGGTCGGATTCTACGGCGGCTGGGCGGCACGACGGTTCGCCCCCGATGGCACGATGACCGACGAAGTGCGCTTTCCCGTCTCGAACGTCACCAAGATCGCGCTGGGCGGGGACGATGGTCGCACCGCCTTTGCGACGACCGCGCGACAGGGACTGTCAGCCGAGCGCCTCGCCTCGCAACCGCTCGCGGGCGACATCTTCACGTTCCGGACCGACATTGGCGGCATTCCCGTCATGCCGGTCAGCTTGGACCTTTAATCTCTAGACCTTGAACACGCCAACAGAGCGTGCATCATCAGGAAGGACGTCACTAATGAACGGCACGGCTACAGCCAGGGCCACGGGCTCACCCACCGATACGGGGGGCGTCAACAGCGCGCTGATCGCCCTCATCGTCGCGGTGGCGACGATCGGGGGCTTCATGTTCGGATATGATTCGGGCGTGATCAACGGCACGCAAAAGGGGATCGAGGCGGCGTTCGACCTCGGCAGACTGGGCATCGGCATCAATGTCGGCGCGATCCTGGTCGGATCGTCAGTCGGCGCATTCGCGGCGGGCCGCCTATCCGACGTGATCGGCCGTCGCAACACGATGATGCTGGCCGCAATCCTGTTCATCGTCAGTGCGCTCGCAGCGGGGGCGGCGAACTCGTCGTTGCTGTTCATCATCGCGCGGATCATCGGCGGGTTCGGCGTCGGCGCCGCCAGCGTGACCTCGCCGGTCTATATCTCGGAAGTCGCACCGGCCAATATCCGCGGACGACTGACCAGCATCCAGCAGGTGATGATCATCTCGGGCCTGACCGGCGCGTTCGTCGCGAATTTCGCGCTCGCCCGGTTCGCCGGCGGCTCGACCGCCGAGTTCTGGCTTGGGTATCAGGCCTGGCGCTGGATGTTCTGGCTTCAGGTGATCCCCGCCACGATCTATTTCGTCGCGCTGTTCTTCATCCCGGAAAGCCCGCGCTACCTCGTCGTGAAGGGCCATGACGCCCGCGCCGAAGTGGTGCTGACCCGTCTGTTCGGCGCGGCCGAGGCCCGCCGCAAGGTGGCCGAGATCCGCTCTTCGCTCGCGGTCGATCACCACAAGCCGCGGCTGTCCGATCTGGTCGACAAGACCACCGGCAAGATCCGTCCGATCCTCTGGGCGGGTATCGGCCTCGCGGTGTTCCAGCAACTCGTCGGCATCAATGTCGTGTTCTATTACGGCGCGACGCTTTGGGAAGCGGTCGGCTTCACCGAGGACAATGCGCTCCAGATCAACATCCTGTCGGGCGTCCTGTCGATCGGTGCCTGCCTCCTGACGATCGCGTTGATCGACCGGATCGGGCGCAAGCCGCTGCTGCTGGTCGGGTCGGCCGGCATGACGGTCACGCTCGGTATCGTTGCCTGGGCCTTCTCGAACGCCGTGCCCGCCGCCTCGGGCGTCGGCGTCACGCTGCCCGGCAATACGGGGCTGATCGCCCTCGTCGCCGCCAATCTCTACGTGATCTTCTTCAACGTCAGTTGGGGGCCGGTGATGTGGGTGATGCTGGGCGAGATGTTCCCGACGCAGATCCGCGGCTCGGCCCTCGCCGTCGCGGGGTTCGCGCAGTGGATCGCAAACGCGCTGATCTCGGTCAGCTTCCCGTCGCTCGTCCTCTCGCCGGGGCTGGCCTTCACCTATCTCGGCTATGCGATCGCCGCGCTCGTCTCGTTCTTCTTCGTCCGCGCCGCGGTCACCGAGACCCGGGGTCGCGAACTCGAAGACATGACCGGCTGAGCCGGACCATGAAAAAGGGCGGGCGGGAGGTGTTCCTCCCGCCCGCCCCATTTCGGCCTATCGGTGGCGCGCTCGGCGCCTAGTGATTGTGCCGCGGCGTCTTCGCGGCAATCCCGCGATACTTCACCGCAAAGTCCAGCACCCCGCCCTGCGCCAGCTGCCCCGTCTTTTCACGGTACAGTTCCTCCCAGGGCGAGTTGCTCGGCGGGATCGGCGGCGCAGGCTCGGTCTTGCGACGGGCGATCTCGTCTGCATCGACCAGCGCGTCGCAGGTCCCCGCGACCAGATCGATCCGGATCATATCCCCGTCACGCAGCCAAGCGAGTCCGCCACCGACCGCGCTTTCGGGCGACACGTTAAGGATCGACGGGCTGTCCGACGTGCCCGACTGGCGTCCGTCGCCCAGCGTCGGCAACGTCAGGATCCCCTGCTGGATCAGGCGTCTGGCGGCTGCATGTTGACCACCTCGGCCGATCCGGGCCAGCCGATCGGACCGGATCCGCGGATCACCAGGATGCACCGCTCGTCGATCCCCAGCGCGGGGTCGTTGATGCGGTGGTGATAATCGTCCGACCCGTCGAACACGACCGCGCGGGCCTCGAACCGGTTCTCCGCCCCCGGCGTCGAGAGATAGCGCGCGCGGAAGGAGTCGGAGATCACCGACGTCTTCATGATCGCATGATCGAACAGATTGCCCTTGAGCACCAGGAACCCGGCATGCTCCATCAGCGGCGCGTCGAGCGTGCGGATCATCTCGCGGTCCCGCGTCACCCGACCCGTCAGATTGTCGCCCAGGCTCTGCCCGGTGATCGTCAGGCAGCTCGTGTCGAGCAGCCCCGACTCGGCCAGCTCGTGCATCACCGCAGGCACCCCGCCCGCGCGGTGGAAGCGCTCGCCGAGATACTTGCCCGCCGGCTGCATGTTGACGATCAGCGGCACGTCATAGCCGTGCGTCGACCAGTCACTCATGTCGAGCGCGACCCCGGCATGCTGCGCCATCGCCATGATGTGCGGCTGCGCGTTGCTCGACCCACCGATCGCGCTGACGACGCGGATCGCGTTCAGAAAGGCTTCGCGCGTCAGGATCTTCGACGGGCGAAGATCCTCATAGGCCATGTCGACGATCCGGCGTCCGGTCTCGAACGCCATCTGGCCGCGTTCGCGGTACGGCGCGGGGATCGCGGCGCACCCGGTCAGCGACATGCCGAGCGCCTCGGCGACGGCGTTCATCGTCGAGGCCGTCCCCATCGTGTTGCAATGTCCGGCCGATGGCGCGCTGTCGGTGGCGCGGGCCAGGAACTCCTCCTCGTCGATCTCGCCCGCGGCCAGCTTGCGCCGGCTGCGCCAGATCACGGTGCCCGAGCCGACGAGTTCGCCATCATGCCATCCGTCGAGCATCGGCCCGCCCGACAGGACGATCGCGGGAATGTCGACGGTCGACACCGCCATGATCCCCGCGGGGGTCGTCTTGTCGCATCCCGTGGTCAGCACGACCGCATCGATCGGATAGCCGTACAGCGTCTCGACCAGCGTCATATAGGCGAGGTTGCGGTCGAGCGCCGCGGTCGGGCGACGGCAATTCTCGAAGATCGGGATCGTTGGGAATTCCATCGGGATCCCGCCCGCGGCGATGATCCCGTCGCGCGTCCGCTTGGCGAGCTCGACATGGATGCGGTTGCAGGGCGACAGGTCGCTGCCGGTCTGCGCGATCCCGATGATCGGCTTGCCGCAGCGCAGCTCGGCGGGGGTGAGCCCGTAGTTCATGAAGCGTTCGAGATAGAGCGCCGTCATGTCCGAGCGGGCGGGGTCGGCGAACCAGTCGCGCGAACGAAACGGCCGTGCCGGTACGCGATCCAAAGCTTCTCTCCTCCAAGTCAATCCGATAGCGCTACCTTTACCTGCCGAACAGTCAAGCTCGGCGCGCCCCCTTGTGGCGAAACTCCCGCCGCAACGGGATCGCCGTACGACGATTTGAGGTTCGTGCCGATTGTAACACACATGCAACATGGCGGATTGACGCTCGATCGTGAAGCTGTTGAAACCGGTACATAATCGTGCGGGTCGGGAGAGCCGGAATGCGACAGGTCACAGGCATGTATGCCATATCGCCACGATTGCCGTCGGGCGAGCCGTGTACCGGACGCTCCATCTCCGGGTCACCCCGGTCGACCGGCCTCCTGGTGAACCTCGTCCGGTGACACCGCGGCAGATCGATCTCGTCCGCGACAGCTTCGTCCATATCCTGTTCGCGGCGGACGAAGCCTCGACGATCTTCTACGACCGACTCTTCGCGCTCGCCCCGGAATCGCGCGCGCTGTTCACGAACGACCGCACAGTCCAGGGCCGGCTCTTCATGCAGACGCTCGCCAAGATCGTCACCGGGCTGACCGCGTTCGAGGCGATGCGTCCTGAACTGAGGGCGCTGGGCCGACGCCATGTCGCGTATGGCGCCAAGGATCATCACTACGCCATTATCGGCGACGCGTTGCGCCATGTCGTCGCGCAGTTCGCCGGTGCGGACTTCGATCCTGATACCGACCGAGCCTGGCAAGACGCCTATGGTCTGGTCGCGCAGGTGATGATCGAGGCTAGCCACGAGCCGCACGAATAGCCGGCCGGGACGTGCCGCGAAGCACGCGCCGCCGGCATCACCCCAAGCGGTCCGGGGCCACCGGCGCATAGTGCGGCACGACGAGATGGATGACGGCGAGCGCGACGAGATAGGCACACGCCGCAACGATGAAGATCAGTTGATAGCTGCCGACAGTCTCGAGGATGCGACCCGCGAACTTCGCCATCAGCATGCCTCCGATCGCGCCCGAAAGGCCCCCCAGCCCCACCACCGACCCCGTCGCCCAGCGCGGCAGCAGGTCGCCCGGCAGCGCATAGAGATTGGCCGAGAACCCCTGATGCCCGGCACAGGCCACGCCGATCATCAGCACCGCCCACCACATGCTCGGCACCTGGGTCGCGAACGCGATCGGCACCGCACACAAGGCGCAGGCGAACATCGCGGTCTTGCGTGCGCGATTGACGCTGTAGCCGCGTCCGATCAGCCGCGACGAGAACCAGCCGCTCGCGACCGACCCGACATCGGCGAGCAGATAGACCGCGATCAGCGGCGGGCCGAAGGCGAGCATCGTCACGCCATATTGCCGGTTGAAGAAGTCCGGCAGCCAGAACAGGAACGTCCACCACACCGGGTCGATGAGGAACCGCCCGAGGATATAGGCCCAGGTCTGGCGTTGCCGCAGCAGCGTCCGCCACGCGACGGGCCGACCGGGTTCGACCGGCTCGCTCTCGATATAGGCGAGCTCCTCGGCCGTGACCCGGGGATGCTCGCGGGGGCGGCGGTAGAAGCCGAGCCAGACGATCAGCCAGACGATCGTGAGCAGCCCGGTCAGGATGAATGCCCAGCGCCAGCCCATCGTCACCGCGATGATCGGGACCAGCAACGGCGTGAGGATCGCGCCGACATTCGACCCTGCGTTGAAGATGCCGATCGCGAGCGCCCGCTCGCGCCGCGGAAACCATTCGTTGGTCGCGGCGATCGCGGCGGGGAAGGTCCCGGCCTCGCCGAGCGCGAGCGGAATCCGCGCAAGGATCATCCCGCTGGTCGAGGTGAAGAAGACATGGCCGACATGGCCGAGCGTCCACAGCGCCACAGCGAGCGCGTACCCGATCCGCGCGCCGAGCCGGTCGATGAGCCGGCCGAAGACGAGATAGCTCAGCCCGTAGGCCGCCTGAAACCAGATGGCGAGGTCAGCATAGCCCGTCTCGCTCCAGCCATAGCGTTGCTGCAGATCGGGCTTCAGCGTCGGCAAGACGAGCCGGTCGACATAGCTCAGCACCACCGCCGCGAACAGCAGCGCGCAGACGATCCACCGGACCCGGCCCCGCGGTTTCTCGACCTCGGCGGGGCTCGTTCCGTCGGCGCTCACCAGTTGCACAGCGTGCCGTCTTCCAGCCGCGCGACCGGAAGATAGGCGCGCCGATACTCATGGGTTTTGGCCAGCGCCTCGTCGATATCGACGCCGAGGCCCGGCGCCTCCCCCCGGATGCATCATGCCCGCATCGAAGCGATAGGCATGGGGGAAAGACCGCGTCGGTCTCGTCCGTGTGCGGCATATGCTCCTGGATCCCGAAATTGGGGACGGAGAGCCCGAAGTGCAGCGCGGCGGCCATCGCCACGGGAGAAAGGTCGGTCGCGCCGTGGCACCCGGTCCGGATATGATAGAGGTCGGCGAGCGCGGCGATCCGGCGCAGATGCGTGATACCGCCCGCATGCACGACGGTGGCGCGGATATAGTCGATCAGCTGGTGCTCGATCAGGTCCTTGGCATCCCAGATCGAATTGAACACCTCCCCCACCGCGATCGGCGTCGTCGTGTGGTGACGGATCAACTTGAACGCCTCCTGGTTCTCGGCAGGCGTCGGGTCCTCCATCCAGAACAGGTTATAGGGTTCAAGTGCCTTGCCGAGACGCGCCGCCTCGATCGGGGTGAGCCGGTGATGGATATCGTGGAGCAGATGGACGTCCCAGCCCATCGCCTCGCGCGCCGCCTTGAACAGCTCGGGGACGACGCGGAGGTATTTCTCGGTCGACCACACGCTCTCGCTTGGCAGATCCGCATCGGCGGGTTCGTAGCGTGCGCCGTGCTTCGCGACGCCATAGGTCGAGGCGAGCCCGGGCACGCCGCATTGCAGCCGGATCGCCTTATAGCCCTTGGCCTGCTCGGCTTTCGCGACCGCGATCGTGTCGTCGATCGTCGTGCCATTGGCGTGGGCATAGACCATGCACGCGTCGCGCGCGGCGCCGCCGAGCAGCTGATAGACGGGCATCCCCGCCAGCTTGCCCTTGATGTCCCACAGGGCCGTGTCGACCGCGGCGATCGCCGCCATCGTCACCGGGCCACGCCGCCAATAGGCACCCTTGTAGAGAAATTGCCAAACGTCCTCGATCCGGTGCGCGTCGCGACCGATCAGGCATGGCACGACATGATCGGTCAGATAGCTCGCGACGCTGAGTTCGCGACCGTTGAGCGTCGCGTCGCCGAGCCCGGTGGTGCCGTCGTCGCACTCGATCTTGAGGGTCACGAAGTTGCGCCCGGGGCATGTCACGATGACGCGGGCATTGACGATCCTGGGCATGACGATCCTTCAGGCGATTTCGAGAATAACGGTCTTGAGGCGCGTCGAGTCGGCACCAACGGAAATGTCGAACAGACCCGGCTCGACCACCTCGCGCATCGCGATGTCGAAGAACCGGAACGCGTCCGGGCCGAGCGTGAACTGGACCGTCCGGCGCTCGCCGGGGGCCAGCGTCACGCGTTCGAAGCCCTTGAGCTCGAGGATCGGCCGCGCGACGGACGACACCTGATCGCGCACATAGAGCTGGACCACCTCGTCGCCCGCGCGCGCACCGACATTGGCGACGTCGACCGAGACCGTGACACTACCGGCGATCCCGATCTTCGCGGACGACAGGCGCGGCGCACCGATCTCGAACTTGGTGTAGCTGAGCCCGAAGCCGAACGGGAACAGCGGCGCGGTCGTGTCGAACAGATAGCCGCGGCGCGCCGAGGGCTTGGCGTCGTAGAAGACCGGCAGCTGCCCCGTCGACCGCGCGACCGTCACCGGAAGCTTCGCACCCGGATTGATGTCCCCGAACAGCGCCTCCGCGATCGCGGTGCCCCCCTCCTGCCCGACATACCAGCATTCGAGCACCGCGTTGGCCTGCGCCGTCACGCTCGGCCAGGATGGCGGGCGGCCGTTGATCGCGACCACGATCACAGGCTTCCCCGTCGCCTTCATCGCGGCGAACAGCGCATTCTGCTCGCCGAGCAGGTCGAGACTGGTGCGATCGCCGAGATGCGTCTTGGCATAGCCTCCCGGCTCGTCTGCTCGGTGTCGCCGACCGCGAGCAGGATGACGTCCGCGGTGTTGGCGACGGTTACCGCCTCGGCGATCAGGTCTCGGTTGCGCGCAGGATCGGCCAGCAGCACTTCGTTGGCGGAGCGGTCCTCGCTCTGCGTGATGAAGACGCCCTGCGCGTGCACGACTTCGGCCTTGCCCTTCAAGCGCGCGCGAACCCCCTCGAGCAGCGACACCGTCGCCTTGGGGATCGACGAATAGCCACCGAGCCGCGCGACCGCTGCGTTCGGACCGATGACCGCGACGCGCTTGTGCGCCCCCGGGCTGAGCGGCAGGACGCCGTCGTTCACGAGCAGCGCGATCGATCGCCGCGCCGCCTCGAGCGCCAGCGCGCGCGCCTCCCCATTGCCGGTCATCCGCGCCGCCGCCTGCGGATCGACGATCGCCTGTTCGAACATCCCCGACCGCATCTTCAGCGTCAGCATCCGCCGGCACGCGGCATCGACCGCCTCGATCGCCACTCGGCCGGCGCGGACCTGATCGGCGAGCGAGCGATAGGCCTCGCCGTCCGGCAGGTCCGAATCGACGCCTGCCGCCAGTGCGAGGCGCGCCGCTTCAGCCTTGTCCGCGGCGATGTGGTGGAGCGATGCGAGTTCGCCGATCGCCGCATAATCGCTGACGATCGCGCCGTCGAAGCCCCATTCGCCGCGCAGCACGTCGTTCAGCAGCCAGCGATTGGCATGGCTCGGGACACCGTCGATCTCGTTATACGACGGCATCACCGCGCCGATCCCGGTCCGCGCGACGACCGCGCGAAACGGCGGGAAGAAATTCTCGCGCAGTTCGCGTTCGGCGATCGGTGCGGGGGCGACATTCTCGCCGCTTTCGGGCTGGCCGTGCCCGGTCATGTGCTTGAGCGTCGCGAACACCTTGCTGGGTGCCAGCGTCTTGCCCTCGCCCTGCAGACCGATCACCGCCGCGACGCCCATTTCCCCGCACAGATAGGGGTCCTCGCCGAACGTCTCCTCGATCCGGCCCCAGCGCGGGTCGCGGGCGATGTCGACGACCGGCGACAGCGCCAGCACCGTGCCGTGCGCCCGCACCTCGCGCGCGATCACCGCGTTGACCCGGCGGACGAGGTCGCGATCGAACGATCCCGCCAGCGCGATCGCCTGCGGGGAAGCTGGTCGCCTCCGGCGCCATGAAACCGTGCAGCGCCTCCTCGTGGAACAGGATCGGAATGCCCAGCCGCGTGCGGGTCGTCGCCCAGCGCTGCGCCGCGTTGACGAACGCGATCGTATCCGCGGCGCACGCCAGCGGCCGGTCACGGCGGCCGCCGT
>NZ_JRVI01000051.1:0-11953 GCF_000783375.1 Sphingomonas sp. Ant20 | reverse complement strand
GGGAGGTTGTCGGCGGAGGCCGGGGCGGGATCGGTCGCGACCTGCGCGTCGGCGACCGACGCGGTGAGGAGCGCCACGCGAGCGCGGTGCCGCTGGCCGATAGGGTGAAAAGGTGATGCGCGGCAGATGCCGGGAAACGCTTGGACGTCGTCATGTTCAACTCCCCTGAAAGCCCCGCTGCATCTTTCGCGCCGTGGGCCGTGTGTGGCGTTCCAATGGAATTCCGCCTCACGAAAGCCAATCAATCGACATACGTATTCAGTGCGGCCGTTCCGGCCGTGTTGCCGATTTGCCACGGATCGCGGGGGCCAATGCGTTGACGTTGCGGGCAAACTGGAGTGATGATTGCGACGGCGACGCCGTCCGAGCGCCCCCGAGAGGATCCCTGTCTTGAGTGCCCAGCGCAAATCCACGTCGTTCGACATCGCGCAGGCCGCGGGCGTATCGCAGCCGACCGTGTCGCGCGCGCTGCGCGGCAGCCCGACGGTCAGCCCGGCGACGCGGCAGCGGATCGAGGCGATCGCCAAGCAGCTCAACTATACCGTCGACCGCAGTGCCTCAAACCTGCGCAGCGGCAAGACGCGGACGATCGCGCTGCTGCTGTTCCGCGATCCGACGCCCGACGAGACCGAGGTCAATCCGTTCTTCCTCGGCATGCTGGGCGCGATGATGGGGGCGTGTGCCGATCACGGCTATGACCTGCTCGTCTCGTTCCAGAATTTCTCGTCCGACTGGCATACCGATTATGAAGACAGCCACCGCGCCGACGGGCTGATCCTGCTCGGCTATGGCGATTATGCGGATTATCGCGCGCGGCTCGACCATCTCGTGGCGCAGGGGACGCATTTCATCCGCTGGGGATCGGTGCGGCACGACCAGCCCGGGCTGACCGTCGGTTGCGACAATGTCGCGGGCGGTGCGGAGGCGACGCGGCACCTGATCGCGCAGGGGCGGAGGCGGATCGCGTTCCTGGGGGATGCGACCGATCATTATCCGGAATTCTACGACCGCCACCGCGGCTATCTCGCGGCGCTCGAGGAACATGGCCTGGATGCCGATCCGCGCTTGCAGGTCGATGCGATCACCACCGAGGAGGACGGCACGCGCGCGGCGCAGGCGTTGCTCGCGCGCGGGGTCGCGTTCGATGCGATCGTCGCGGCGAGCGACCTGATCGCGCTGTCGGCGATGCGGGTGCTGGCGGGGGCGGGGCGGATCGTGCCCGACGACGTCGCGATCGTCGGCTTCGACGACATTCCTGCCGCCAGCCTCGCCAACCCGCCGCTGACGACGGTGGCGCAGGACACCGTGCTGGGCGGTCGGCGGCTGGTCGAGATGCTGCTCGCGCGGATCGACGATCGCCCGGTGACGAGCATCGTGCTGCCGACGCAACTGGTCGTACGGCGCTCGTCGGGCGAGGCCGCGGCGTGACGCGCGAGAAGCCGCGTCAGGGTTTCTGGGGTCTGTGGAACATCTCGTTCGGGTTCTTCGGGATCCAGATCGGTTTCGCCCTCCAGAACGCGAATGTCAGCCGGATCTTCCAGTCGCTCGGCACCAGTGTCGACGATCTTGCCTTTCTGTGGATCGCCGCGCCGCTGACCGGGCTGCTCGTCCAGCCGGTGATCGGGCATTACAGCGACCGGACCTGGGGGCGGCTCGGGCGCGGCGACCCTATTTTCTGGGCGGTGCGGTGCTGGCGACGATCGCGTTGCTGGGGATGCCGAACGCGCCCGTTTTGTGGGTCGCGGCGGCGCTGCTGTGGATGCTCGACGGATCGCTCAACGTCGCGATGGAGCCGTTCCGTGCGTTCGTCGGCGACATGCTGGGCAGCCGGCAGCGGACCGCGGGCTATGCGTTCCAGACCGGCTTCATCGGCGCGGGCGCGGTGATCGGCAGCCTCGCGCCGCTGATCCTGACCGACGTCTTCCACGTCGCCAATACCGCGGCGGGCGGCGGGATCCCGCCATCGGTGCGCTATGGCTTCTATCTCGGTGCGGCGGCCTTGTTCTGCGCGGTGCTGTGGACGGTGCTGACGACGAAGGAATATTCGCCCGACGAGATGGCCGCGTTCGAGCATGTTGGCGGCGCGGTCGAGGCGGGGCCGGCGATAGCGGCACCGGTCGGATCGGGCGCGCGGCTGGCGCCGGTGTGGATCGCGCTGGGGGCGATCGTGATCGCGGCGGTGGCGCGGTTCGGGCTCGACAAGCCGGTCTATCTGCTCGGCGCCGGGCTGATCGCGTTCGGTATCGCACTGCTGGTCAGCGCCGCGCTCGTCCGGTCGGGTAGAGAGTCCAATGTTCTCAGCCAGATCGTCGGCGATCTTGCGACCATGCCGCAGACGATGAAGCGGCTCGCGCTCGTCCAGTTCTTCACCTGGTCGGCGCTGTTCATCATGTGGATCTACACCACGCCGATCGTCACGCAGCGCGCGTTCGGGACGACCGACACGGCGAGTGCGGCGTATAATGACGGCGCGAACTGGGTCGGGGTGCTGTTCGCGGTGTATAACGGCGTGGCGACGGTGTGGGCGTTCGTGATGCCGTGGCTCGCGGGGCGGATCGGGCGGCGCAATGCGCATATCCTCGGCCTGCTGAGCGGGGCGGCGGGGTTCGGGTCGTTCCTGCTCCTGCGCGATCCGCATGCGCTGATCGGGTCGATGGTGCTGATCGGGATCGCCTGGTCGTCGATTCTGACGATGCCCTATGCAATGCTGTCCAACGCGCTGCCGCAGGCCAAGCTGGGCGTTTACATGGGGCTGTTCAACATCTTCATCGTGCTGCCGCAGCTGATCGTGTCGTCGGTGATGGGGCAGGTGATGCGGACGGTGTTCCCGGGCGATCCGGTCTGGGCGATGCTGATCGCGGCGGGGGTGATGGGCGTCGCGGCGCTGGCGATGCTGCGGGTGCCGCGGGACGCCTGAGATACTGCCCTCCCCCTGGCGGGGGAGGATCAGGGGTCAGCCGCCGAAGCCGCCGCGGCCGCCAAAGCCGCCGCCGAACCCGCCGCGCGAGATCACCGAGCTGCGGGTCTGGACCCGCGCGGGAGCACGCGCCGTGGTAGGCGTAAAGGCGTCCGAGCCGACGCGGGTGCGGCCGGTGACGTAATCGCGGCTGATGCGGCCGCCGGCGCCGCCATAATAATTGCCCTGACGATCGCGGTACATCGGTGCGCCGCGATAGCCATAGCCGCCGTTGAGCGCCTGGCCGATGATGAACCCGGTCAGCAACGGCGTGAAGAAGCTGCCGCCGCTGCCATTGTTGCGCGGTTCGCACTGCGCGGCACCGAACTGCTCCTCGCAGGTCTGCTTGTCCTCGAACCGTGGTGCGGTCTTGGCGGCGTCGGTCTTGGCCTGTTCATAGGCGGTGTCGCACTGCGCGGCGGGGATCGCCCCCGCCGAGCGGCATTCGGCGACCGAGGCATAGCTCTGCGCGTCGACGGGCTTGCCGCCGACATCGCCGTCGCAGGCGGTCAGCGAGATGCCCGAGCCCGCGATCAGGCCGGTGAGGACGATCGAGCTGGAACGCTTCATGTCTTTGCCTCTCAGTTCGTCATGCAGGCGGCATTGAGGATGCCGACGCAGAGCGAGATGCTGCCCATATAGGTGGCGGCGGCGATATCGCCCCGCACGATCCGGTCGTGAATGTCGCGCATCACGAGGCGGCGGACGACGAGCGCGGCGACGATCTGGATCACGCCTGCGAGCACCGCCCACACCGCGAACTCGACCAGCGTGACGGTGTGCGTCAGCGCGGAGGCGAGCGGGAGGACATAGCCGAGCAGCGCCGCGCCCAGCGTGATCGCCGCGGCGGTATTGCCGTCGCGGATCAGCGCCATCTCGTTATAGGGCGTGGTCGCCTGGAAGATGATCTTGAACGCGATGGTGAAGAGCCCGGCCGCGACGAACGCGATCAGGAAGGCCGCCGCGCTGGCGCCGAAGCTGTAATAGTCGATCATCTGAATCCCCCGGAACGCTGATGCGACGATGCTAGGCGCGGAACTCGCCGAGTTCCAGTGCGACGCCGAGCATGATCTCGAACGAGACCTCGCCCGCCTCATTCTCCTGGTCGATCGCGAGCAGCAGTTCGCGTCCGTCGTCGCCCGGCAGGTCGCGGCCGAACAGCATGCAGGTCTGGAAGATGCGGCGGTCGACGATGCCGTCGCGGTCGTCGTGGAGATCCTCCCAGAAGGTCACCGGCTCCTGTTCGCTCGCCTCGGGGCCGAACCAGACGCGGTCATAGTCGGGGAGCCCCTCGGCGGTGAAGCTGCGCGCCTCGAGCCGCGACTTCCACGCCGGGCGTTCGGCGGCGGAGGAGGGGTAGGCGCTGTCCCAGGGCGCGAAGATCGTGACGTCGGTGACGTCCTGCCCGGCGCGATCGTTCGAGACCGCCTGGAACATGATGTCGTCATCGGTGTAGAAGCGGTGGACGAACCCGCCCTCGTTGAGGTCGACGAGACCCTGCGCGACGATCACCAGCGTGTCGCGGTCGAACGGGAACAGCAGCTCCGACCCGAAGCGGCGCCAGGCGAGAGGATCCACGGTCACCGTGCGGCCGAGCGTGACGTTGCGGATGACGGGAAGTCCGGAGCCTTCAAGCGGTTGCTTGCGGCCGAACAGGCGATCGAACATGCAATCCTCACGTTATGGTTCGGCCTGTGCATAGGCGAAAGCGGCGATGCTCGCAAAGCGCCATTGGCGCGCCCTTCGCCGACGCCTATGTGTGCGGGCACGCGACAAGCACGGGAGTTCTTGCATTGACCGACATCTGGACCGTCCGCAGCCTGAAGGCCGCGCTCGATACGTCCGAGCCTGCGAAAACGGGGGAGTTGAGCGTCCGTATCGTCGAGGGGGCCGATCCGATCCTGCTCGTCACGATGCACGAGCATGGTGACCTCGAACTGTTCGTCAATGTCAGCGAGGCGCAGATCTCGGCCTCGACCCTGCTCTGGCCGTGCGACGAGCAGGAGGACCAGGCGGCGTTCAACGCGTTCCTGCTGAAGACGCAGAAGCTGGTGCCGCTGTCGAACTTCGGGATCGGCAGCGTCGAGGGGCGCGATTATTATGAACTGTTCGGCGAACTCGCGACGTCGAGCCGGCTCGACACGATACTGATCGAGCTGCGCACGCTGGCCGAGAACGCGATCGATGCGGCCACCGACCTGCGCAACGCGCAGATCCCCGCCGCCTGACCCAAAGCATCATACGGAGAGACTGGCATGGCCATCTGGAGCAAGATTTTCACCCTCGGCCGGGCGGGCGCGCATGAAGCCGGCGCGGCGGTCGTCGACGCGAACGCCCTGCGGATCCTCGACCAGGAGATCCGCGACGCGGACAAGGCACAAGGCAAGGCGCGCGACGACCTGGCCGGGCTGGTCGCCCGCCGTCGCATCCTCGAGACCGAGGTCGAGAGCTTCCGCGCGCAGGCCGCGAAATACGAGGCCTCGGCGCGGATCGCGGTCGAGAAGGGCAATATGGACCTTGCACGGCAGGTCGCACAGCGTATCGCCGATCTCGAACAGGACATCGCGCTGAAGAGCCCGCAGGTCGAGGACATGCGCGCCGCCGAGGAGCAGATCCACACCGCGGTCGCGCAGACCGACCGCAAGATCGAGCAGCTCCGCCGCGAGGTCGAGGTCGTCAAGGTCAACGAGTCGGTGCAGAAGGCGCAGGCGACCGTCGCATCGGGCAGCATCGGCGCGGGCAACAAGCTGGGCTCCGCGGCGGACAGCCTTGCGCGGATCCGCGAGCGGCAGGCGATCCGCGGCGAGCGGATCAAGGCGGCTGGCGAGCTGGAGGATCGGCGCACCGGCGCGGATCTCGACGAGAAGCTGCGCCAGGCGGGGATCCTGCCGGGTCAGTCGTCCGCGGACGACGTGCTCGCCCGGCTGACCGCGCCCAAGACCGACCAGCTCGGGCAGACGCTGCGGCTCGAGCAGCGCGACGACAGCAAGACGCAGGACAACTGATGCGCCGGATCGCGGTCGACCCGCGCGGCGACTGGCGCGAACGGGCCGACGCGATCGGGTTCGTCTATCACGGCACGGCGGTCGGCGACGCGATCGAACCCTATTGGGACGAGAGCGCCGCCTATGTCTTCACGCTGGCGGAGATCGAGGAGGATCTCGAACCCGCGGCCGAACAGATGAACGCGATGTGTCTCGAGCTGGTCGACGAGGTGGTGCGCGACCAGCAGCTGATGGAACGGCTCGCGATCCCGCGCGAGCAGTGGAACTATGTCGCGG
Source organism: Sphingomonas sp. Ant20 (assembly GCF_000783375.1). Lineage (NCBI taxonomy): Bacteria > Pseudomonadati > Pseudomonadota > Alphaproteobacteria > Sphingomonadales > Sphingomonadaceae > Sphingomonas > Sphingomonas sp. Ant20. Next base: position 5,716 of record NZ_JRVI01000051.1, on the reverse strand, counting down.
AGACGTGGCGGACGCGCCAGCCGTCGCTCTATGGCCGGTTCGACTTCGCCTATGACGGGAAGGGGCCGGCCAAGCTCTACGAATATAATGCCGACACGCCGACATCGGTGTTCGAATGCGCGACGTTCCAGTGGATGTGGCTGGAGGACCTGCTCGCGAGCGGGGCGATGCCGGCGGGGACCGACCAGTTCAACAGCCTGTTCGACAAGCTGCGCGAACGCTTCCGCGCGCTGTTCCCGAGCGGTGGCTTCGTCCATTTCGCAGCGGACGCGACCGCGATCGAGGACCGGCAGACGGTGCGGGTCTTCGAGGATCTGGCGAGCCAGGTCGGGATCGAGCCCAAGTTCGTCGAGATGAAGGATATCGGCCTCGCCGCCGATGGCCGGTTCGTCGACCCCGAGGGCTTCGAGGTGCAGGCGGCGTTCAAGCTCTATCCGTGGGAGTTCATGCTGCGCGAACCCTATGCGCCGAACCTGTCGCGCGCGGACGTGCGCTGGATCGAGCCGGCGTGGAAATCGATCCTGTCGAACAAGGGCATCCTGCCGCTGCTGTGGGAGCGGCATCCCGGGCATCCGAACCTGCTGCCGGCGTATTTCGACGGCGATCCGGCGGCGACAATCCTGGGGCCGCGCCATGTCCGCAAGCCGCTGTTCTCGCGCGAGGGCGCCAATGTCGAGATCGTCGGCGGGGAGGGCGGCACGCCCGCCATTCTCGACCAGGGCTATGGTGCCGAAGGGGCGATCCTCCAGGCCTATGCGCCGCCGCCGGTGTTCGACGGGCGGCATCCGGTGATCGGTGCGTGGATCGTCGGCAACGAAGCCGCGGGGATCGGCGTTCGGGAGGATGAGACGGTGGTGACGCGCAACATGGCGCGCTTCGTCCCGCATATCATCGAGGCGAATAATGACTGACGTACGCGAACTGCCCCCGCTGCCGCCGATCGAGCGGCTGGTCGAACTGATGTTCGATGCCGCGCGGATGGGGCGGGACGAGATGATCCCGGCGCTGTTGCAGGCCGGGGTCGATATCGAGGTGACCGACGCGCGGGGGTACACGCCGCTCGTGCTGGCGAGCTACAATGCGCAGGAATCGACGACGCAGCTGCTGCTTGATGCGGGCGCGCGGGTCGATGGCGATCCGGCGAGCACCGCCAATACTGCGCTGATGGGGGTGTGCTTCAAGGGCTATACGCCGATCGCGCGGATGCTGATCGCGGCGGGGGCGGACGTGAACCGGCGCAACGGCGTCGGGCAGACCGCGCTGATGATGGCGGCGTTGTTCAATCAGGGGGCGATCATCGACCTGCTGATCGAGCAGGGTGCGGATACGGCGGTAGTCGATGCGGCGGGGAACAGTGTGGCGTCGCTGGCGATGTCGCAGGGGAATGCGGCGCTGGCGGCGCGGTTTGCCGAGGGTTCGCACGCGTTGGGATCCGCCGCCTGAACCTCGTCATCCTGACGAAAGTCAGGATCCAGAGTAACGGGCGGCACCTTTGTGGCTCTGGATCCTGACTTTCGTCAGGATGACGGAGAAGGGGTGTCGCGGTCGTCATCCGCGTGCGTCTGCGGGAGGACAGCGCCGACATGCGTCTGGCCGCGGGCTTCGGCGAGGCGCATCTGGCGTTCGCGTTCGGCATAGCCGGCGCGCTGGGTCGCGTCGCGGGCGTCGTGGCAGGCGGGGCAGCTGATGCCCTCAACGTAGAGCGGCGAGGCGCGGTCGGCGGGGCTGACGGGCATGCGGCAGGCATGGCACAGGCCGTGGGTACCGGGGGCGAGGCCGTGGCCGACCGCGACGCGCTGATCGAAGACGAAGCATTCGCCTTCCCAAAGGCTCTCCGCCTCGGGCACGGTTTCGAGATATTTGAGGATGCCGCCCTTCAGGTGATAGACCTCGTCTAACCCTTCCGCTTTCAGGAACGCGGTCGACTTCTCGCAGCGGATCCCGCCGGTGCAGAACATCGCGATCTTCGGCGGCGGGCCGTCGCCGACGAGTTGGTCGCGGTGCTCGCGGAACCAGGCGGGGAAGTCGCGGAAGCTGCGCGTCTTCGGGTCGATCGCGCCTGCAAAGCTGCCGACCGCGACCTCATAATCGTTGCGCGTGTCGATGACGATCGTGTCCGGGTCGGCGATCAGCGCGTTCCAGTCGCCGGGCTCGACATAGCGGCCGACATCGCCGAGCGGGTCGATATCGGGTTCACCCATCGTCACGATCTCGCGCTTCAGCCGGACCTTCATGCGGTGGAACGGCATCGTCCCGGCGCGCGAATCCTTGACGTCGAGCGCGGCACAGCCGGGCAGCGCGCGGATGTGCGCGAGGACGGTGTCGATCGCCGCGTCGGTCCCCGCGATCGTGCCGTTGATCCCCTCGGCTGCGAGCAGCAGCGTGCCCTTCACGCCTTGCGCACAGCACAGCGCGGCGAGCGGCGGCTTGATCGCGGCAATGTCGGCAAAGGGCGTGAAGCGATAGAGCGCGGCGACGCGGACCGGTCCGAGGGACTCGGGATGGCTCGCCAGAGGATCGGCGGCGGGTAAGGGGTCGGCAGGCATGGGCAGGACGGTCCGGATCGAAGATGGCGCCGCCGCTGTTACGCCAAGTCGGAGTAGGTGGCGAGCAGGGTTTCGGTCCTGGCGAGGCCCGTGGCGGTGAGCTGGATCACGCCCGCGCTGCAGTCGGGGCGTTCGACCAGGCCCTTTTCGGCGAGCGCGCCGATCCAGCGGTGCGTGCGCGGCAGATCGAGCAGCGACAGTGCGCCCAGCGTCGCCGCATCGATCACCCGACCCTCGGCCTCGGCGAGATAGATCTGCACCAGCACGAGCCAGGCATGGTCGCCGAACAGGTCGTCGCCCAGCTGTTCGCGTCGTCGGTGCAGGCTTCGGTCGACCTTCAGCGCGACCTGCCAGAGCCGTTCGGGCATGACGACGTCGGGCACCGCGGTGAGCGCCTTGGCTTGCGGAAGGTAGAGCGTGCCGACGAGCCGGCCGGCCTCGAGCCCGCGGTCGAGCCGCGAGACATGGACGTCGACCCACACCGCGGCACCGCCGGGCTGGAGATAGCGCTTGCGGATGCAGACCGGGCCCGCGCCGGGGGCGAGCATGGTGACCCGATCGATGTTGCGGACGCGGTCGTCCGGGTGGGTGACGTCGGCATAGGACCGCCCGACGAGTTCGCTAAGCGGCCGTTGCAGCAGGTCCTCGACGGTCTGGTCCATCGTCAGTAGCAGACCGTTCGGGTCCGACAGGGAATGGCCGACGAGCATCGAGGCGAGGGTCCTTTGTAATCCCCCGTTCAGATAGGGCGCGATCACCCTTATATCAAATGTTTACGCCGTGATCGCTCAGCTGGCGACGAAGGTCAGCCCGGCATGCGCGATAAGCCGGTCGCGCAGTTTGGCGCCCATCAGCGCGCCCGGCGTCCAGATGCCGCCATCGCCCGCGACATCGCGGACGAGGCAGATCGCCGCCTCCGCGATCATCTTGCTGGTCGATCCATAGCCGGGGTCGCGGTCGCCCGTCACGACTGTGTCGATGCGGCCGCCATCGGGCATGATCCCTGCGAACAGCAGGTCGTAATGGCCTTCATCGCGTTCGGCCTTGGAGGGGCCTTCGCCGGGCTTCGGGCCCTTGTCGCCGGCGAACGGATTGAACTTCGCGATCGCTTCGGCCGCGGCCTTGCCCATGTCGCCGAGTCCCGCGACCATCATCTCGTCATAGACGAAGTCCGCGCCATAGGCCTCGCCGAGCAGGAAATTCGTGCGGTGGACGTTCTTGGTGTTGATCGGCGCCATCACGAACGGCGCGACCCAGGTCTGGAGCGTCGAGTCATATTCGGGGAGCAGCCCGGTCGGCTGATGCGGCCCGGTGAAGCCGGGGGTGAGTGCGAACGGGCTGGTCAGCAGCTTGACGATACCGGGATCGCGCGCGGCGGCGGCAAGCGTCGCCTTGAGGCTGGCCGCGGTGCCGCCGGAGAAGGTGCCCTTCATCGTCCGGACGCGGCCCTTCACACGTGGCGCAGGACTGCCGTAGCGCGCCCTGGCCGCCTCCTGGAGCGTGAGGACGCCGAGATCGAACGGGATGCTGTCGAAGCCGCAGGAGAAGACGATCCGGGCGCCGGTGCGCGTGGCCTCCCCCTCGTGCGCGTCGATCATGTGGCGCATCCAGGCGGGCTCGCCGCACAGGTCGACATAGGCGGTGCCCGATGCCGCGCAGGCGGCGACGAGGTCGGAGCCGTAGAGCTGGTAGGGCCCGACGGTCGTGATCACGACGGTGGCGCGCTCGACCATTGCGCGCAGGCTTGCCGGATCGTCCGAGTCGGCGGTGATGAGCGGCGTGTCCGCGGGCGCGCCGATCAGGTCGCGAACCTCCTCGAGCTTGGCGCGCGATCGCCCGGCCATCGCCCAGGTCAGGCCGGTAGGATAGGTCTGGACCAGATATTCGGCGACCAGCCGGCCGGTGAAGCCGGTCGCGCCATAGATGACGATGTCGAAGTCGCGCATGTCCATCTCCCGTTTTGCCGCAAGTCTGCCCCGACCGACGCCGCCTCGCAAGCGAAACGCCGCGTCTCGTCAAGGCGGGGCGGATCTGTCAGGATCGGGCAATGGCCTCCGACCCGAGCATCGTCGCGTTCATCGTCGAGCAGATCGCCGCGGCGGGCGAGGTCGCCGCGCGGCCGATGTTCGGCGAATATGGCGTCTATTGCGACGGGCGGATGGTGGCGCTGATCTGCGACGACCGGCTGTTCCTCAAGCCGACCCCGGGCGGGCGCGCGTTCGCGGGCAGCGACGGCGCGGCGATCGAGGAGGCATCGCCCTATCCGGGGGCGAAACCCTGTCTGGTGATCGACGCGGATCGCTGGGACGATGCCGACTGGATGGCCGAGATCGTCCGGATCTCGGCCGCCGAGCTGCCGCTGCCCAAGCCCAGGCGGGCGAAATCGCCGAAGGGCTAGGCCGCGTCGTTGAACTGCAGGCTCGCGAGCCGTGCATAGAGGCCGCTGTTGGTCATCAGCGCCCCGTGCGAGCCCTCCTCGACGATTTGACCGTCGTTCATCACGATGATCCGTTCGGCGGCGCGGACCGTCGCGAGGCGGTGCGCGATGACGAGCGTGGTGCGGTTCGCCATGAGCCGTTCGAGCGCCTCCTGGACGAGCCGTTCGCTCTCCGCGTCGAGCGCGCTGGTCGCCTCGTCGAGCAGCAGGATCGGCGCGTCGCGGAGCAGCGCGCGCGCGATCGTCACGCGCTGGCGCTGGCCGCCCGACAGCCGCGCGCCGCCTTCGCCGAGGAAGGTGTCGAGTCCTTCGGGCAGCTTGCGGAGAAATTCGGCGGCGTTGGCGGCCTCGGCGGCGGCCCAGAGCTGGTCTCGGTCGCGGTCCAGTCGCCATAGCGGAGATTGTCCCGCGCCGACGCACCGAAGATCACGGTTTCCTGTGGCACCATCGCGATCCGGGCGCGGACCGCGGCGGGATCGGCGTCGCGCAGGTCGACGCCGTCGAGCGTCACGCGACCCGCATCGGGATCGTAGAAGCGCTGGACGAGCTGGAACAGCGTGGTCTTGCCCGCGCCCGAGGGGCCGACGACCGCGACCGTCTCGCCCGGTTTGATGTCGAGCGAGAAGCCGTTGAGCGCCGCGACGTCGCGGCGGGTGGGGTAATGGAACCGGACGCCCTCGAAGGCGAGTGCACCGCGCGACGGCTGCGGCAGCGCGACGGGCGTGGCGGGCGG